>JANMVS010000039.1:0-8069 GCA_031392885.1 Verrucomicrobiota bacterium | reverse complement strand
TGCTGGTCGAGGTAGCCGAAGCTGAGGAACTGGAGCTTGAAAAAAAGCCGGCTGCGCAACTCGACCAGCATCTGCGCCAAGGCTTTGGCGATCTCATTGGCGCCCCAGACCGAGAAGACATAGTGCAAGCCCAGCAGCAGAATGAAGCCGCCGCCGAGTTGGAGAATGGCGGCTTCGTCCCGCGCGGGCACCGCGACATCGATCATGCGTTGAAAGAGCCACGGGCAGGGGGCGACGGCGAGGGAGCGCAGGAGGGCCAGACCGAGACCACGCCAGAGGCGGGGGCGGTTGCCCCAGAGGTAGCCGGTGATCGTGCGCGATGCGAGCGCCTCGCGAGTCATGGCGGAGAAGCTCAACCGGTCGTGGGCGGGTGCCCCTTGGTGCGCGCCGGTGCCCGGTTGCCGTGAAGGGCCTCGTAAAAGGAATCACCGGGCCGGATCGAACCGCGCGTGACGATCTCGCCGGTGAACGCAGATTTGTAGATGGCCGTGAGCAGCTCCATCGTTTTGCTGGCCTCCACGCCGGAAGTGAGCGGGCGCCGGCCGGCGTCGCGGTCGGCCACGACGGCGCACAGTTGCGCCCCATGCGTCGACCCCACTTCGGGCGGGAAGGATTGCCAGGCCTGCAGCAGACTATCGTCCTGGGCGGGCGGGACCGGGGTGAATTTCCAGTTGTCGCGCGTGTAGCCGTAGAGGTGGGTGAGTTCGATGGTGGCGCGCTGGTAGTCGAGTCGCAGGTAGGTTTCCTGGCGCGGGCTGAGCGCGCTGTTGACGATGGAGCCGAGGGCGCCGCTGGCAAACCGCACGATGGCCATGGAAACATCCTCGACTTCGATCGCGCGATCGAGGGTGGCGGCCACGGCGCGGACGTCCCGCCAATCGCCCATCAGATGGAGAAAATGGTCCATCGCATGAATGCCAAGGCCCATGGTGGGCCCGCCTAATTCCGTGTCCCAGCGGCCGCGCCACGGCACGGCGTAGTAGGCGGCGTCGCGGAACCACAGGGTATTGCAGACGCCGACGAGCGGGCGACCGAGCTGGCCGTTGTCGGCGAGGCGGCGAACATGCGCGGTGGACGAGCCGAACCGCATCTGGAAAATGCAGGAGGTATAGCAACCGGTGCGCTGCTCGGCCGCGCCGATGAGGTCGAGCTCGGCCAGGGAACCACAGAGGGGTTTCTCGCAGAGCACCCACGCGCCCGTTTCCATCGCGGCGATGCTCATCGCGGCGTGTTGGGCGGGCGGCGTGGCGACGAGGACAAAGTCGGGCTGCACCTCGCGGAGCATCGTCGCGTAATCCGTGAAAGTCCGCGGGATGGCGTGCCGCCGGGCGAAATCATTGACCCGCGTGGCGTCGATGTCGACCGCCGCGTCCAGAGTCACGCGGCCCTGCGTCGTTTCGACGGCGCGAACGTGGGCGTCGCCGATGGCTCCGGTGCCGACAAGGGCGGCGCGATAGGTTTTCATCGGGGGATTACTCGTGGGGTTGGCAGACGGCCGGGGGACAAAAAAGGCGGAGGCGAAAGCTTGAGGGTAACCGGGCGAAATGCGCGACTGGAATCATGCTGAAAACAAATGAAAATTAATTCGGCGGCAGCGACAGGCGTCCCGGCCTGACGGGCTATTGTGGTTCGCACGTTGGGCTGAAGGGTAGGGCGCACCGGGCCGACGACGAGTGAAAAAGCCTCGGCGGCGACAAGTGCGAAGCGCTGGCGGTGCGCCGCGGCGGAGCGGGCCGCTCCGCCCTGCCTCACATATCGTGCTGTCAGCCTGATTCGCGAGGCGAAATAGATGCCCGCCCGGACGGTACGGAGACCGCCCCTCCAAAAATTTCACGCTGCAGCAGGTTTGAAGACACGTCCTAGCCCGAATATTTCATGGAGCCACGGCGACCTCGCCGTGGTTCGCGCGCAACCCGCAGCGGGGTCGCTGCGGCTCCAGTAAACAGTTTGTCGTCAGCTATCATTCTGAGTGTGAAATATCCCGCTAGAACCCGGCAGGCGCCGAGGCCTGCCGCTACCGCACGCCCGCGAGCTGCAAAATCCTGTTGCCGGTCAACCGGCGCTCCGGGGGCAACGCATGCGGGGTGAGATTGCCAAAGATCTTCGCCATCTCGGCGAACCGGGCTTGAGTGGCCTTGACGAATTCCTCGACCGGACGGGTTTCGCCGCTCAGCGCCATGATCTGCGGGAGCCAGTGATGGCCGTAGCGAACGTGGTTTTGCTCATCGTTGCGGTCGAAGGCGAGCAGGGTATCCGCTTCGAAATCGCTGAGCTCGCGCACCCGGTCCATCACCAGCGCCTTGGTCGGAAAACTTCCGGCCTCGAATTCCATCGTCATCATGGCGTAGCGCTCATGGGGCGGCATCTGGACGAGAATATTGTAGAGGTCGAGGGAGTGCTCGAGCGTCATCAGATCCACGCCGAGTTTCGGGAGTTGGCGGAAGCCGAAGGCGCTGTGGCGTGATTCGTCCCAGAGGTGGCGCGCCAGATCGTGGTGCAGATCGAACGGGGCGTCCGGGGTATCATAGAGAATCGTCGCGAGGTAGTCGACGGCGTCCAACTCCATCATGAGCCAGACGTACACCATCAGGCGGATGACGCGTGCGTCGGTCTTGGGGTCCACCAGCCAGGGACGCACGATGGGGGTCTCAGCCGGGTCGTGGCTAAAGACGCTGGAGCACGTGGGATATTTGCCGCGGTTGCAGGTGGGCGGGTGTGTGTAGCGGCGCTGGGTGGACTCCCAACTGAAACCGGCGGGCAGCACGGCCCGCGGACGATCGTCGAGCAGGCCGCCGAGGGCAGCAAGGGCGGCGGCGAGATGGGCGGTCCAGCCCGCAGCATCCCCTGCCCCGAGGTGGGGCGCCATTTCGCGGGCGTGGCGTTCCTCGTCGGCGATGAATTCCTCGACAAGTTTGCGCGAGGGCCAGTCGGCGAGATGATGAGTGGCCTGCAGGTATTGACGATAGGCGGCGAGTAGCGCCGGCTTGAGCACCTGGTAGAAGCCGGCGAGCGCCACGGTGGCGTCGGCGGGCATGACGGCCTCGTGGAAGAGTTGGCGCAGGCTGTCGCGCACGCTTTCGCCGTTGCCGAAGCCGCTCATTTCCCGGCCGCGCTCGCGCAGGAAACGGGCATGCCCGGCCGATTCCCAGATGTGCTGGCACAGCAGGTATTTCAGTTCCGGTTCGCCGACGCGATAGATGAGCGTCGGGGCGGTGCGGACAAATTCGCGTTCGACTTCGAACAGCAGGCGCTGCAACCGGGCCATGTCCTGCACGGCGCTCATGCGGCTGGTGGCGGAGAGGGCGGCGGAAGCAGGGGGCAGGGGGGCGACCATAATGGAATTGTGAAGGTAGGGCGAACCGTCCCTAGTGAGCCGCGGCGCGGCGGGACGTCTTGCCCGACCTAGCCTGGATATTTCATGGAGCCACGGCGACCTCGCGGTGGTTCCTTCGCAAACCGCAGCGGGGTCGCTGCGGCTCCAGTAAAAAGCTTGTCGTTAGCCATCATTCTGAGGATGAAATGTTCGAGGTAGCGGAAGCGGTTTAGCAGATGCGGCCGCGCTTGCCGGCGGTGCTGTGGCCCGGCGGATTGAGACCGACCCAGCGCTCGTCGATTGGTTCGCTGGCGCGCTGATAACGGGCATCGCTCGAGATCCGGAGACGGTTACTGGTGCGGTTGTCGAGTGAGGCGTGCACGAGGAACATGCCGAAGGTGATGAAGTCGCCGGCCTTGAACTCGGTGCTCAGCCAGCGACCGCCGAATTTGTTGCGCACGATCGGCGGGTTGTGCGAGAGGGTGCCGGTGAAGGCCCACTTGCCGGCCTTGGCCGCGTCGGCTTCCTTGGGCTTGTTCTCACAGAAGGCGTCGACATCGCGGTAGACGTAATGCTCGAGGAGGTCCGTCCGCAGGTGCGAGCCTTCCAGGACCACGAGTCCGCCGAGTTCGAACGAGATGTCGCCGTAGGGGACCCAACAGGTCATATGGCGGTGCGTGCCGCGGCCCATGTAGGGCAGGTCACAGTGGGGGTTGGTGCCCTTGCCCGGCCCGATGGCGCGCAGCCAGGTGAAATCGTAGTGGCGGATGTCCTCGCCATAGAACTGGCGGTAGAACTCCGGGATCCGGCCGGAATAAAGCAGTTCCTGCACGGCGGGATTCTGGTTGATGAGTTCGGGCTTGAAGATG
The DNA here is from genome assembly GCA_031392885.1 of Verrucomicrobiota bacterium. GTDB lineage: Bacteria > Verrucomicrobiota > Verrucomicrobiia > Opitutales > Opitutaceae > Lacunisphaera. The sequence continues at coordinate 3,887 of JANMVS010000039.1, read as the reverse complement.
TAACCAGCCTCCGGGTTGCAGATCCCCTCGAGGTGCGGGTAAGCCGGGTCGAGCACGCCTGCCGCGGCGAGGCGGGAAGTGAGGTTCGCGCGGGCGGCGAGCACCTGCTCCCGGTCGAGATAGCCCTTCATGTAGAGATAGCCGTCGGCCGCGACGCGGCGGCGGAGTTCGGGAAAATCGTCGGCGGCGTCACTGGAGTCGCGCAAAAGGCCAACTTTGTCGTCGGTCATCTCCAACTCGTGGCCAAAGGAATAGAGTTGGGGCAGGGTGGTCGTGGCACTCATGGGTGTAAGTTACAGGGGATGGCGGTGACATTAAATGGTTGAAGTGGGAGAAGTCATGTAAATTTTGGGTCGGTGCCCCCCGTCCCCAAATACCGCGCCGAAACCTGGCTGCAAAGTCCCTTGCGCACTCCGGTCGGCGAGATCGAGCTGGCGGGCGTGCTGCGCAATGTGGCCGGCATCGATCCGGCGGGCATGCGGATTTTGCGACGCTTTACGCTGGTGCTCATGGTCGAGGGCCGCGGCTACTACCGCGATGCGCGTGGCACGAAACTCGAGCTGGGGCCGGGCGATGTGGTGCTGGTTTTCCCCGAGATCGCGCACGCCTATGGGCCGCTGCCCGGCACCGAGTGGACGCAGATCTACTTTGTGTTCGACGGGCCGCAGTTCCAACTCTGGCGGGCGCAGGGTCTGCTGGCGCCGGAGCATCCCGTGCTGCGGCTGGGCGCAGTCGACTACTGGCGGCGGCGGTTGCACGAGGTGGTGAAGAGCGAGCCGCTGCACCGCACCGGCGCTCCGCTGCGCGCGCTCGGCCGTTTGCTGCATGTCGTGACCGACATGATTGCGGCGGACGCGGATAGCACGCGCCAGGCCGGCCGCGACGCCTGGCTGGAGAAAAGCCTGCGCCTGCTGGGCGACCGGGCCCCGGCCGGCTGGCTGACGCCGCAGGAGGTGGCGCCGCAGGTGGGGTTGAACTACGAAAATTTCCGCAAGCGGTTCGTGGAACTCACCGGCGAGTCCCCCGGCCGCTATCAGAAGCGGCGTCGGCTGGAATGGGCCTGCGCGGCGATCTACCACGGCGAATCCTCGCTCAAGCAGATCGCCGACACGCTCGGCTTCTGCGACGTGTTCCATTTCTCCAAGGCGTTCAAGCAGGAGATCGGCTTCACGCCGTCGGACTACCGCCGGCGCGTGCGGGGGCATTGACGGAGGGATTCGAGCAGCCGATCGGCCGTAGCGGCGGGCGTCTCGCCTGCCGGGATCGGCGAACGATCGCCAAACCCACCTGCGCGGAGGCCTGTGGCTACGCGGGGCGCTGGCCGTTGGCAGATCCTGAACAGTTCAGGTTGCGGTCGCGGCCCAGCCGGCCGGCCAGGTCGTGCCCGGGATGGGGCGCCAGAAAATATTCGGGTCGATGCGCGGCTTGTTGTGCCGGTACTTCTCGGTGAGCCGGAGCTTCGTCTTCAGGTGCTCGACGAGATTTTCACCATAGAAGAACGTGTTCTCGGCGACGCCGGAAACCACCAGCACCTCGGACTTCGTGGTCTCGAGGAGTTCGATGAGCCCGCGGATGTTGGCCAGCTCGAGGTCGATGGCGGTCTGCAGTTTTTTCTCGCAGGCGGTCTTGATGGCTTCGTCGGTGGCACTGAGGTAGCCGTAGACACATTCGCACCAGGCGCAGACGCTGCGGAGGCTGGAGACCCAGTGCAGGTAGGCGCGGACGCGGTCGCGGAGATCAGTGAAGACGGCGGCCGGTTCGCCGGTGAGGGTCTTGATTTGGGCGTCGAGCTGGGCGATCAGAGGGTGCAGTCGGGCGATGACGTGTTGGTCCATGTCGGCCGCCATCTTTGTGCCCGAGGCTTGGGTGATAAGGTCGAAGAGCACGTCTTTGCCGAGATCGACCAAGCCGGGGTTGTTGTGCTGGAAGCAGCCGTGGCGCTCATAGTATTCGCGTTCGGCGGCGGGCACGGCTTCGACGTCGGGGACGAAGGGACGGTCCCACGTGCGTTGCCAGCAAAAGCCGAAGGCGCAATAGAGACCGACGAGGGGTTGCCACATGAGGGCATTCTCGAAGTCCTGCCACGCGGTCATGAGACGGGAGGCGTGGGTCGCGCCGACAAGCTGCGTCGAGTAGGCGGTGAGAACCTGCTCAATTGATTTTTCCGGAAAGAACTGCGCGGCCTGGATCACGACCGGGTTGGGCCAGTAGGGGGCCTGCGCTGAATTGGTGAGGCCGCCGAGGCAGCTGATCCGGCTGAGTCCGGCGCCCCGCATCGCGGTGAACTTCTCGTGCAGCATGCGCGGGAAAGGCAGGCCGAGCAGCGGCTCGTGATTCATCACCGCCGAGGCCGAGTAGTGCAGCACGGGCTCGACACCCTGCGCCCGTGACGCGACCAGGGTATCGTTTTCGGCCTGGTCCATCGTCGTGTGGAAAAGACTGCCGGCGACGGCCTTGTTTTCCGGATACTTCGGGTGTGCGTAAGGCACGTCGTAACCTTTGACGAGCAGGGAAGGGGCTTCCCAGGTGACGTGGGGGCCCAGGCCGGCCTTGATGTGTTGATGCTCCACCTTGAAGGGTTCGATGCGGAGAATGACGTCGAAGTCGGGATTCAAAGCCGCGGCGGCGCCCTGGAGATTCTTCAGATAGCGGACGATGCTCTCGCCGGCGGCTTGGGCGACCTTCTCGTGGTTGCGCCACTCGCGGATCATGTAGGGTCCGCCGTTGCGGCCGACATAGAGCGAGGCGGTGTGCTCGAAACCGGCGCCGCTGTCATTCGTCCAGACCGACATGTAGCTGAGGTCGGGCACGTGGTGCATGAGCTTCTGCAGGGCCTCGCGGTAGTGGCGCTGCACGATGGGGTGATCCTGCGCCATGGTGTAGCGGGGCAGGCGGGAGCGGAAGGGATGATCGACGCGCGCGCCGCGGAGCGAGGGGTATTTGGTGAAAAAACGGTCCGGCATCGTGCGGGGCTCGAACATGCACACGCCCGGTTTCAGGCCGTAACGGCGGCCGAGGTCGGCCAGTTTTTTCAGGTGGTTGAGGTTGGCGTCGAGGTAGAGCGCCGGCCAGACGCCCTGGGTCAGCGGGGTGTCGACGAAATGATTGAAGCCCGGCGCGTAGGTGTAGAACTGCGGATAATATTCCCACGCCACCATGTCCTCGAAAGGCATGTGCGCCTGCAGGCCGTTGACCTCGCAGTGGGTGAATCCTGCCTCGGCGAGTGCGGCGACGTAGCGTTCGGGGTCGAACTTGCGCGCACTTCGCCAATATTGGGTGTAGCAGGCGTCCCAGTGGGGCCGGTGCCAGCCAAAGGTGGCGGGCAGCCAGACACCGGCGGCGAGTTTTTCCCGGGTGAGATCGCTGGTGGCAGTGGCGAGCAGGCGCACGGCGGCGAAGAGAAATGAGCCGTGGGTGGCGCAAATCTCGCCGGTGCCGTCGTCGGCGATGCGCAGCCACATCCAGGCGCAGGTGGCTTGCGCTTTCGCGGGCAAGCGAGCTGGCAGGCCGCGGGACGCGAGGGCGACGGAGATCCCGGCGCCGGGGCCGGCCGAGACCCGGGCACCGGTCAGTTTGCCCAGCTCCTGGGCGGCGGTGATTTCACCCGGTTCGGCGGTGGCGGGATAAAAGACGAATTTCAGGGACAAGGGGAGTGACGTGGAGGGCATGGGGAGAGTTCGAAGCTCAAACCCCAGAGGGACCGGGGCAACCGCAAAGGCCGGCGGAGTCCAAGTAACACCAAACATTTCCCAAGATGTGCATTATCCTGAAATCGCAGATGGATTTGCCACCCATTTGACAAGCTCAGGACTACGAGCCTGTCGAGGAGCTTCGGCATGGTTGAATAAAGGGCGGTCAGCCCCGCAAGTTCCGCGTGGAGGGCCCGT
>JANMVS010000034.1:0-2068 GCA_031392885.1 Verrucomicrobiota bacterium | reverse complement strand
CCCGCGAGCAGGTGGCCGCGCTCGCCCCCGGGCAGAGCGGGATTCGCGCCGCCTTTTCTCCGACGGAGCCCTTGCTGGCCTTCGTTTCCACCAATTCCGTTCCACTTGCCGACGGAGGGACACCGCCTACCACGCTGCATTTTTGGAACACTGCGACGCGACAGATGGTAGCGGAGTATCCGCTGGGAGCAAGTGGCCTTGGTCTGGCCTTTTCCCGGGATGGGCAGTCGCTGGTGACTTCTGCCTTCCCTGATGCCAATGGCGATAAGCTCATCACCCTGTGGCGCGTGCGCGATGGCGCCAAACTGGCGGCCTATCCTTCAACCCAGCAGCAAATCGGAGTCGTCAAAGCATTTGATGCCTCGGCGGATCTGAGTGTCGCGGCTTACGGAACGGTGGACGGCACTATTCGTGTGGTGGACTTGCGCGATGGCCATGATCTCTGGACCGCCCCCGCGACGAGAAATGTCATCACCTCGGTGGCGTTCTCCCCGGATGGTCGGACACTGGCGACCGCCGCCGGCTTTGAAGAGTCGGACATCCGCCTGTGGGATGTGGCGACCGGAGCCGAGCTCGGCCGGTTGGAAGGCCACGGTGCCTGGGTCAGCACCATTGTCTTCTGGCCTGACGGCACGAAACTGGCCTCGACGAGTGCGGACCAGACGATCCGCACTTGGGACCTCGCAAGCCGGAAGTGCACGGACGTCCTGCGCGGCCATCGTCAGGAAGTCTGGCGGCTGGCGCTGCTGCCGGATGGCCGGACGTTGGTCAGCGGCAGCAAGGACGGCGAAGTCTGTTTCTGGGATGCGTCGGTCCTGCATCCGCGGCAGGAGCGCATCACGTGGCCCGAGCCGGTGGCCAATTGGAAATTTGCCGAGGATGGCCGGTCGATCCTGACCTTGAATCAGGCCGGTCAGGTGGCGAAGTGGACCGGTCCGGAATACGGCCGGAAGGAAATTCTGTTCGAGCTCGGGACCATCGGTGGCGGGATATTTTCCAACGGTGCCCGGCAGATGGCGGTCACTTTGCCCGACGGCCAAATTGAGGTGTGGGACGTGGCGCGACGCACCCGGCTCGGCCGGATCAAGCCAGCCAACCCGGGCGAGCTGCTGGTCGGAATCACCGCCGAGGGCAGCCGGTTGCAGACCATCTCCCGGACCGATAATCGGGAACGCGAATGGGATCTGGCGACCAACCGGGAAATCCAATCGTGGCCATCGGCCACTTTCGCCGCTTCCGGCGCGATTTCACCGGATGAACGGCTGTCAGTGGTGCTTGGCTCGTTCGGCGATGCCAGCTTCCGGGATCTGCCCGGCAAGCGCAGCACGAAACCCAAGCTGGATTTCCTGGAAGCGTCCGGCACGGCCTTTTCGTCGGACGGGCTGCTGTTTGCGGTATCCAGCAATATGGGCTACGTCCGGGTGTGGGAAACAGCCACCTGGCGGGAAATCATGACGGTGCGGGGTTTTCGCATCGGCACGCACGCCGTGAATTTTTCGCCCGACACCCAACGACTGGTGGCCGGAGCCGGCTCGTCGGACGAGGCGATCAAACTCTGGGACACCGACGGCTGGCAGCAGGTCTTCACCCTGCCGGCTGAAGGACAAATCTTCCGGTTGGTCAGCTTCTCATCCGACGGCAATGCCGTCGGTGCCCGCAATTCCGAGGGCCAGCTTTTTGTCTGGCGCGCGCCCTCGTGGGAGGAGATCGCGGCAGCGGAGAAAAACAGCGGCGGCAAGTAATCATGGGCTGATCAATCGGCCAACCTGCCGCGAGCCAGGGGTAAGAGGAAAACAAACGACGGCGCGAAATCCTGCGGGCGCTCCGTCGCCCAGCGGTCAATCTCCGCCACCGAAAACCAGTCGCCGCGCTCAATCTCGTCCGCCTGCAGGATGAACGGCCCTTCGGCCTCCACGCGGTAAACCCAGACGAATTCCTGTCCGGTTTCCTCCCGCGCCTCGATCTTGAACAGCCGCCGAGGCGGCTGCTCCGGCCGGCAACCCAGTTCCTCCTCCAACTCGCGTCGCGCCGTGCCGTCGTAGTCCTCGCCCGCCCCGACATGCCCGGC
>JANMVS010000587.1:0-6389 GCA_031392885.1 Verrucomicrobiota bacterium | reverse complement strand
CCACTCGGACTGCGGCTCGGCCCACGCCGCCTCGATCGGCTTCACCAACGCTTCTCCCAGTGCCGGAAATTTGCGGGCCATCTCTCATTACCTGCCCATCCTCCCTCCTTGTAAAGTCTATTAGCTAGAGGATGTTGGTATTACAGCTCAAAATCTATGCCGGAACAATGCAGATGAATTTCACCGCTAAAAACACGAAACACACGAAATGATGAAGTTAGAACAAAACGAGGAAAAGCCTGGTGGCACAGAACAGTGAAGTCATGGATGGTTCGGAATTACCTCTGAAGGTGTTCCTTTCGTGTCTTTAGTGTTTTTCGTGGTGACCTCCTATTGCATGATCCCGGCTGCGCCATACGCACTCGGCGAGATTCCACCCGGTAACGGCGGGGAAGGGCGTTGACCTCGGGGCCGGTGGCCAGCCAACTGCTGGCCACCATGGAACTACCCGACGACGAACAAGCCTTTCTCCGCGATCTGGTCAAAGCCTCCCGGCAGAAGATCCATGCCGTGAAATGGGTCGATCGCGATGGCACCGACCGCCAGACCACCCTGACCCAGAACGAAGCCGTCCGCTTGAACACCATCGCGGGGCGCCTGAAGATTTCGAACAAGGAACTGCTGCGCCAGGCGGCGCATATCCCGGTGCCGAAGCCGGCGCCCAAGCCGGCGGCAGTAGAAAAGCCCGAATTGCCGGCGTAGCGGCAGGCGTTTTCCCGGCCTGCCGGCTTGCGTCGATCCCACAGGCCCGGAGGCCTGTGGCTACGGGCACTTGCACGGTTCATGTCGAGAGCTGAGATTTCCCTCAAACTCCGGCCGCATAATTCCCGATTCTCGACCCGACCCCATATTCTGGCCCTCGGATTGGTTACCTTTGCGAGCGCCGCCGCTTCTGGGATCGGTCTGTGGACACCATTGCTGACCAACGACATTTTTGCTCGCCAAGGGATCTGCGTCCGCCGGGAATGTTGCCGACATAGCTTGGGCAGTCGCATCCCTGCTTATTTTGACTCGGATTTCCGCAGATGAAAGAGGCTGCGGGACTCCTCGGGGTTGACCGGGACAAGTGCCACGAGGCGGGCTCGGCATTGGGGTGTTCACTCTGACGTAGGCGAGTTTAACTCCTGCAACCATGGAGGGTTCGGAGCCGAGAAGGTGCCCAGTGACGATTATTCCAGAATGGCCGCGAAGTTGGCACATGGCACTTCGCCCGCTAGGGTTGGCCTGTGGGTTCATTTCCTTCCGGGTGAGTCGGGCTCAGGGTTCGCCGAGGTTGCGGCGGAGTTGGGCGGAGAGCGCCACCGTGTCATGCACGGTGATGTTTTTCGCCGAGACCGTGATGAGCTTTTGGCCGCGCAACCGCGCGAGGGTGCGGGAGAGGGTTTCGCTGCTGGTGCCGAGTTCGGCCGCGAGCACGCGTTTGGTGCCCGGGAGCCGGATCACGCCCTGGTTCGCCGTGCGGGCCTGTTTCACCAGCCAGTTGAGGAGGCGGGTTTCCACATCCTTGAGCGTCAGATCGTCGAGCATCCCGACGAGCACGCGCAGGTGCACGCTCATGGAGCCCAGCATGCGCAGGGCGAGGTCGGGCCGGCGGCCGATCAGCTCGAGAATCGGCGCCTTGGGGATGAGCAGCACACTGCTCGGCTCGACGGCGCGGGCGTTGGCCGGATAGCCGGTGGCGGAGGCGAGCGCGGCCTCGGCGAAGGATTCGCCGGAACGGAAGACATGGATGACCTGCTCCTTGCCGGCGGCGCTCACGCGGTGCACATTGACCGCCCCCGCCTGCACGAGGTAGAGGCCGTGGGCCGAATCGCCTTCGTGGAAAAGGTATTCGTCCTTCGCGAGCGCCAGCGGGCGGGTGAAGCGGGCGATGGTGGCCAGATCCTCGGCCGACAGTCCGGTGAACAGCTGGCAGCAACGCAGGGTGCCGATGAGTCCGGTTAGTTTAAGGTCGGCGGAGTGTGGGGTCGTCGGCATCGCGGAGGCAGTGATACCAGCTGGGTGGACGGTGTCGCGCCCAAAAAGCCGGCCGGCACGAAGCCAGAACAATTAATGCGCAGAGATTCCCATTATTTAGCAACGGATGGTTAGCGGGCCCGGCCGAAGTCAGGTATGATCCCGTTTTTCCTTCTCCATGACAAATTCCCCGGTCACTTTGCTCGCCAAGTTTAATCCGCGCCCGTCGTCCTTCACCGCCGTCGCCCCCGCCGACCGTAGTGTCATCAAGCGCGACGGTGGCACCGTGCCGTGGGACGCGGCCAAGGTGGCGCGCGCCATCGCGCTCGCCTTTTACGAGGTGAAGCACGGCACCACCGTGAATCCCGGGCGGGATGATCCGCTGGCGCGCTACGGACTCGACACCGACACCTTTCACAAGGTGCAGCGCATCGCGGCCCGGGTCGCCCTGATGCTTGAACTCTACTATCGCTCCGGCCGGCACCCGACCATTGAGCAGATCCAGGACAACGTGGAGAAGGCCATCGCGGCCGAAGGGGAATGGGAGGCGGCCCGCGCCTTCATCATCTATCGCGAGCACAAGGCGGCCCACCGGCTCAATCATTATGAGGAGAATGGCCTGCGCGACTACATCGCGTGCGCCAAATACGCCCGCTACCGCACCGATCTGGGCCGGCGGGAGACCTTCACCGAGGCGGCGCGCCGGGTGCTGGGGATGCATTTGCACCATTTCCGCGACCAGCTGGCCCGGCGCGTGCCGGCGCCGGATGAAAATTCGCCGGCGCTGCCGGGCGACCGCCGGTTTCTCGCCGAATGGCTCGCCGGCGGCACGCTGTCCGATGCGATGCACCGGGCGTTCGGCGCCGTCGGGCAGAAGCGCGTCCTGCCGTCGATGCGTTCGCTGCAGTTCGGCGGCGAAGCCATCCTCCGGAACCACGCGCGGCTCTTCAACTGCTCGTTCAGCCCGGTGGACCGGCTGGAGTTTTTCCGCGAATATCTCTTTTTGCTCCTCGCCGGCACCGGCTGCGGTTTCTCGGTGCAGCACCACCACGTGGCCCGCCTGCCGGTCCTGCCGGTGCGCGGCGCGGAAATGGAGCTGGAGGTCCGGCACCATGCGGTGGCCGACACCATCGAGGGTTGGGCCGACGCGCTCCACCTCCTGCTGCGCAGCCATTACGAGGGCTTCAAGGCGGAGTTCAACTTTTCGCAGGTCCGCCCGCGCGGCAGTGCGCTGCAAACCTCGGGCGGCAAGGCGCCCGGGCATCTGCCGCTCAAGGCGTCGCTGCTCGAGATCGAGGTGATCCTGACCGGCGCCGCCGGGCGCCAGCTGCGGCCCATCGAGGTTTATGATATGTGCATGTTCGCCGCCCGTTCCGTGCTCAGCGGTGGGATCCGCCGCTCGGCCACCATCTGCCTCTTTTCCCCGGACGACCAGGAAATGATGGGGGCGAAAACGGGCAACTGGTTTGACAAACACCCGCACCGCTCCGCCTCGAACAACTCGGCCGTGCTGGCCCGGGCCGAAACGGACGACACGCTCTTCCGGCGGTTGTTTGCCGCCCAGAAGGAATTCGGCGAGCCGGGCTTCTATTTCGCCGACCACCCCGAATACGGCTGTAACCCCTGCTGCGAGATCGGCCTGCATCCCGTCGTCACGGGTGAACTGGACGATCCGGTGGAGGCGGCGAAACTCCGGGCGCTCGGCTACACCGGTTCGTTGGAGCCCGGCACGCGGCTGAGCGGCTGGCAGATGTGCAATCTCAGCACGATCAACGGCGCCATCATCCAGACGGTCGAGGATTTTCTTGTCGCCTGCATCCATGCCGCGGTCATCGGCACCCTCCAGGCGGCCTACACTGACATTCCCTACCTCGGGCCGGTCACGCGCTACCTCAACGAACGCGACGCGCTGCTGGGCGTCTCCATCTGCGGTTTCATGGACAACCCGGAGATTCTCTTCAACCCGGCGGTGCTCGAGCGCGGGGCGCGACTCTGCCGGGCGGCCAACCAGATCGTCGCCGGGGTGATTGGCATCCGGCCGGCCGCGCGCGTGACGTGCGTGAAACCCGAGGGCACGGCCTCGCTGCTGCTGGGGGCCGCCTCCGGCATTCATCCGCACCATGCCCGGCATTATTTCCGGCGCGTGCAGGCCAACCGCCGCGACCCGGTCTACCGGCATTTTCTGGCCACCAACCCGCACCTGACGGAGGCCTCGGTGTACCGCCCCAATACCGATGACGTCATCACCTTCGCCATTGAGGCGCCGCCGCATGCCATTCTGCGCGAGGACCTCAACGCCCTGGATTTCCTCCACTTTGTGCAGTTGGCGCAGCAGCACTGGGTCTTGAACGGCGAGGCGGAGACGACCCGTTCGCCTGGCCTGCACCACAACGTTTCCAACACCTGCACGGTCAAGGCCTCGGAGTGGGACAGCGTCGCCCATTTCATCTGGCAATATCGCGCGCACTTCACCGGGGTGGCCCTGCTCGGTCACGACGGCGACAAGCGCTACCCGCAGGCCCCGCGCGAGGCCGTCGCCACGGAGGACGATGTGGCGAAGTGGAACCGGCTGAAATATGGGCCGGTCGACTACACGCAGCTCACGGAAAAAACCGACGAAACCGCGCTCAAGGAGGTCGCGGCCTGCGCCGGCGGCGCCTGTGAGTTGGCGTGATCTTTCTGAGTTTCGCAGATTAGAGTGACGCGATTTGACTGTAGGTCGGGGTTTATCCCCGACGGGTTGCCCGGCATGTCGGGCGTAAAGCCCGACCTACAAAGATGGCCGACCACGGCCCGCAGAGACGCGGGCCCTCCCGGGATAAGCTTCAGCTTTCCGTGGGTTCCGTGGGAACCATCCGCCCCTCCCGTCTTACACGGACGCCGCGTGATGGTTATGGCCGCCGCGTAGCCACAGGCCTCCGCGCATGTGGGTTTGGCGATCGTTGCCGAACCCGGCAGGCGGGACCCATCCTTCGTCTGAGACTACGGAGGGCAGGCCGCCCGCCGCTACTTTGCGCTCTCTGCGGGTCCTCCGGGGATTTTCTCGGCTAACGGGGCCGAATAGCAAAAAACGCCTACGCTTATTCAATAGATGCGGAGCGGAGTCGCGCCCGAGCGAGCATACTTAGGCCAATATGCACGAGGCTTTCATCCACACGCTGAGCGCGCACCGGAGTCAGATCCGCGCCCGGTGGGAGGGATTCCTGCGGGTCGAACGCGTCAACACGCCCTTGGCCAACCCCGACACCCTCGTGTATTTGTTTGACCAGACCCTGGACGATATTTTTGCGATGTTACGCGAACCGCCGCCGCCGGACCCCGCGCCGGTTTCGTTGAAACACGTCAGCGGGAAGAATCCCCTCATTGCCTACTTCGTCGCGTGCGAGCAGGCCCTGCTGGAGGTGCTGATCCTCGCTCAGGTCGGTTCCCCCGCGCTGGATCCGGCCGAACGCGCCGCTGATTTGGCCGAGCTCAAGCGGGTCGTCCGCACCATTTCCCAGCGCGATATCGGGACCTTGGAAGGTGTCTGCCGGCCCAGGAAAACCCACCCGCCCGCCGCCCGGCCTAGTTTGTCGGTGCAGCGGCCTGCGTGATGAGCAGGGTCAGCTCCTCCCGCGCGCACACCGCGTGTGGCAGCTTCGGTGGCAAATGCAGCAGGTCGCCCGTTTGGAGGGCCCGGACTTCGCCGGCGACGGTGAAGTCGCAACGGCCGGACAGCACCTGCACCAGTACGCGGGCGGAACTGGTGTGCTCCGAAAGTTCCTGACCGGCGGCGAAACGAAAAAGCGTCACCCGCAGGCCGGGCGCGGTCAGCACGGCCTGGCTGACAATGCCATGAGCGATGGTCGGGGCGGGGACGTGCAATGGGCAGACGCCCGCCGCGTCGGCGGCCAGGAGCGCAGCGGCACTCATAACTCGGCCTCGCGCCAGAAATTAACCGCCCAACCACCATCCTGCCGGCGTTCCATGTTCGAATGGAACCCTTCGCTCTGCAGGAGTTCGATCAGCGGCGCGGGCAGGAAGGGCGCGATCACGGTCACGCCGTGGCCGGTCGCCAGCGCGTCCACCCGGGCCCGGATGAGCGGCAGGGGTTCCTCGCCGCGGGCCAGGTTCGGCCGGACGTCCAGCACTTTGAAAATGATCGGTTTCATGCTCATTCGGTTGGTGGGATTAGCCCGGTTATCCCGAGCAGCCGTGAATGCGGAAAAAGATTTGGCACAGGGTGTGGTTTCGGTGGCGAGAAGAGGGTGAAATATCCGGGCTGGGCTCAGGATAGCCGGTTCACTCCATGGGCGCCTTGACGCAGGTCAATTAAGGAAGAAACCGGGGTCAGGGAGTAAATTCATAGCCGCGGTTGGCTTCGAGGGAAAGCACCGCCAACCGGCCGGGTACGGCGGTGACCTCGGCGCTCCAGCTCTGGCGGGGGGCCCGGG
>JANMVS010000578.1:0-9790 GCA_031392885.1 Verrucomicrobiota bacterium | reverse complement strand
TTCCTGCGTCTGCGCCGAGACCAGCGGCAAAAACAGCGCGCACTCGCGGATCTGCTTTTTTATCTTGGCGTCCCACGTGTCGCCGCCGCGCAGTTCGCTCTGGTCGAACCACACCTCGACGCCGAAGCCCCGCAGCGCGTCCGCGATGCGGCGCGCGGCATCGGCGTCCTCACGGGCGTAGGATAGAAATACGGCTTTGGTGGGTTCGCTCATGTCATCCTTTTGTAGGAGCCTGCTTGCAGGCGATGCGGTCGACGTGCAGCAGCCCCCCAGGCTGAATCGCCTGCAAGCAGGCTCCTACAAATAAGTGAAAAGGCCAAACCCTGCCTTGATCCGTATTCACTTGCCGGGCCATAGCGAGGCGACGGCCGATCCGTGCTATCCGTGGTAAATGCATTGGTGTGGGTTCGATCACTTGAGCGTTAAAGGTTAAACGTTGGGCGTTGAGCGTTGGCGCCGCGCTTAGAGCGGCTTGGCGGCGCGGAGGATTTCCTCGAAGCGCGGGTCGGACTTCAGCTTCGCGAAGTAGGGATCGTTGCGCAGTTGGTTGGGCGACTCGGTGCTTGGACCGGAACAGGACCGGCGGAGGCAGGCCAGGGCTTCCTCGGTGTGCCCGGCCGCAGCCAGACTGTGCGCCACCTCCACCCAGATCGGCACCAGGACAAACTTATCGCGTTGCTCTAATTGTTCAACGGCCTGCTGCAACTCCGCCACGCCGCCCGCCTCGCCGGCACAGACCCGCGCCCGGGCCAGGGCGATCCGGACCGGCGACTCCTGCCGGGGCGACCAGCGGCCGGCCCGCAGGACGGTGGTCGCGTCCGCGGCGTATTTCCTGGCGGCGGCCTGATCGCCGCGCAGCAGCGAGAGCTCGGCGCGGAACAAGGCAACCGGAAGCTGCATGACCCCACCCGCTCCAACCAACCAAGTCAGCCGGGGATCAGCGAGCACCTGCTCGGCGGCCGCCAGGTCGCCGGCCCGCAGGGCCGATTCGAAAGATTTTTGGAGCCCATGCAGATCGCTCGGCAATGCCGGCAGGGCCGCGTGATTCCGCAGCCAAACCTCCCGTCCACCATCCATGGCAAACTGCGCGTCGATGAAGGAACGCTGCAGCGCGATGTCGTCCGGAAACAGCGAGAGAAAACGCGGAGCGATCGCCGGCAGCGCGGCATAACGGCGCATGACGGACATCGATTCCACCAAGGTCGTGACCGAGCGCCGCTCATAGGGATTAAGGTCCACCGCCCGTTGCACATGGCCGAGTGCTTCCGGCATGAGGCCAAGCCGGCGATGGGTGATCCCCAGCAGATATTGGAGCTGGTCGTCATTGGGCAGGCTGGCCTCGGCCGCGCGCAATTCCGCCAGGGCCTTGGGCCAGTCGTTCTCACACAGGTAGGCGAAGGCCCCTTGCGCCACGCGGGTCTCCGGGGCGTCGGGGGCGAGCCGTTGTGCGGCCGCGAGCGCGGCGGCGGCGAGCGCCCGGCGTTCCGGCGTGGGATCAACCGCCCCAAACCAATACATCACGCCGTGGACAAAGGTCAGTTCCCCTTGCGCCAGCGCCAGATTGGGGTCCCGGGCCAGGGCCTGCTCATACAAGGTGACAACCTCCTCGTAGACGGTGCGCCTGGTGTCGGTCGCCAACTGCTGGCGCTTCAGCTTGGCGCGCTGGTAAAGCTCATACGCCTGCGCATCCTGCGTCGGTCGGCGCTCGATCAGCGTGCGCTCGCCCGGGGTCAGCGTCGCCTTGAGCGCGCTGGCGATCTGCTGCGCGAGCTTGGCCTGCAAGGCAAAGACGTCCGAAAGGTCACCGTCGTAATTCTCCGCCCAGAGGTGCTCGTCCGTCCGCGCATCGATGAGCTGCGCCGTGACGCGTACGCGGTTGCCGGAGCGGCGTACGCTGCCCTCGAGGACCACAGCCACGCCGAGGTCGGCGGCGATTTTCTTCAGGTTGCGCGCGGCGGTATCGCGATAGGCGAGCACGGAGGTGCGCGAGATGACCTTGAGGTCGCGGATCTTGGCCAGGCTCGTGATCACGTCCTCGTGAATGCCGTCCGCCAGAAATTCATTGTCCTTGTCCGGGCTCATGTTGACGAACGGGAGCACCGCGATGGATTTGGCGGAGGCGGGCACTGCGGCCGGGGAAGACACCGGAGCCGGAAGCGGGGATGCGGGCTTCGGCTCGCGGGCGCTCGCCGCTACAGGGGCGGGCGCGGCGGGCGGGCGCAAGCTCACGATGCCGACGGCAACCCCCACCACTACCACGGCCAGCACGACCCACATCCAGCCGGGGACGGCTTTTTTCATTAGAGGCGCGGCGACCTCGCCGCGCATTTCCGTTGCCAGGCGGGGTCGCCCGGCCTCCTGGGACTTGCCACCCAGCAACCGCTTCACCTGCTCGATGAAGGCAGTGGAGGGTTCGCCCGCAGCGAGGCGGGTCCATTGGGCTCGGCTGAAAGAATCGGGCACCGCCGCGCCCGTATCCGGCGTCTCATCGATGACCACCGGGACAATGAACGGCTTGCCCGGCGCCATGAGATGCGAGCGATCGTCCGCGAGTTTCCACTCCAGCCGGAAGTAGGCCTCATCGCGCGACTGCGTCGTCGAGGAAATCACCGGGAGGAAGAGGGCACAGGCCTTGATCTGCGTGCGGATCTTGGCGTCCCACTGATCCCCTCCCCTCAGTTCGCTCTGGTCGAACCACACTTCGACGCCAAAGCCGCGCAAAGCCTCGGCGATGCGCCGCGCGGCGTCCGTGTCCTCGCGGGCGTAGCTCAGAAAAACGGCTTTGGTTGGGTCGCTCATTTTTTCGCCTCCTGCTCATTCCGCATCCGCGCCAGGGTTTCGCGGGCGAGCCGGTAGTCGGATTCGAAGCCGAGCTTAACGATCACTCCGGGAAACCGGGGGTCGGCGCGCACTTCGTCCCACATTTCCGAGTAGTACAGACTGGAGATGGACGTGGAACTGACCCCGTTGGCGACCAGCAGCTCCAACGCCTCGTGCGGCTGGCCCAGGGCGGCGAGGATGGCGGCGTGCAATTGGCTGCGTGCAGGCAGCGCCGCGCGGATGCGCTCGGCGTCCGCCTGCGCTTCCGCCGTGAAGCCGGCCCGACGCAACACGTAGAGCGCATTCGCATCCAACCACCAGCGCGGCTGGAACTGGGGGTTGTTCAGCACCGTGCGGGCCGCAGCGACCGCCTCGTCCTTGCGGCCCACGACCAGCATCAGCAAAGCGCGGTTGCCATAAAGCGGGACAAACACCTCCGAGCGCAAGGCCAGCGCACGGTCGCTGAGCGTTATCGCCTCCTCATAGCGGCGGGCAAAGGTCAGGAACAGCGTGTGCGAGGTGAGCGTGATGAAGGCCAGCGGATCCAACTCGATCGCCTTGTCCATCCCGGCCATCAATTCATCCAGGTGCCCGATAATGCCGCGCAACTGGGCGTGCCAGTGGTGGGCGAACGCGTAGTTGGGATTCAAGCGCAGCGCTTCCTGATAATATTGCTCGGACTCGGCATAGCGCCGCTGGTTGTAGCGCACCGCGCCCAGCGCGGCATACGGCTCGGCGAGCGACGGGTCCAGCCGCAGGGCGATCTGCGCCTCCGCGTCACCGCGATTGAGGTCGTCGGAGGCATCTGACTCGCCGCCGAGGAGCCGATACCACGCCCGGATGGACCACACGTCCGCCAACCCCGCGTGCGCCTCCGCAAACGCCGGGTCCAGCGCCAGCGCCTTATTGAACGCGGCCTCCGCGCGCGCAAAACCGTCCCCGGTGCGGAGCAGCCAGAAGTTCCGGCCTTCCAGCACGAGCCGGTAAGCCTCCGGGTTGACCTGTTTCATCGCGCGCGAGGATCCACCTAGCTTGAGCTGCAATTGCTGCGCGATCAGGCCCGCAATCTCATCCTGCACGGCGAAGATGTCCTTCAGGTCGCGCGTGAAGCTGTCGCTCCACACATGGAAGCCGCCTTCCGCTTTGATCAGCTGGGCGGTGATGCGCACCTTGTCGCCCGCCTTGCGCACGCTGCCCTCGACCACATAGGCCACGCCGAGCTGCGCCGCGATGTCCGCAATCGGCGTGTCCTTCCCCTTGAAATGAAACGACGACGTGCGGGCCGTGACCTTTAGTCCGGGGATCTTGGCCAGCACGTTGAGCAGCTCCTCGCTGATGCCGTCGGAGAAATACTCGTTGCCCTTGTCGTCGGAGAGATTGGCGAAGGCCAGCACGGCGACGGATTTGTCGGATGCGGCTGTGGCCGTGGGTGCAACAGGTTGAGACGTGGGTCGCGGTGTGGCCGTGACTGGCTGTGCCGGCGCAGCAGAGGGTCGCTCGGATTTCTTCGAGCTGATGAGCGCCACCGCAATCGCGACGACGACGAGCGCAGCAGCAGCGAGCGCGAGCGGCGAGCGGCGCTTGGCCGAGACTGGGGACGCGGCGCCCCCGCCTCGTTCTGCGGGACGAGGGCGTCCCGCCTCCAATGTGTTGCCTTCCAGCAGCCGCTTCACCTGCCCGACAAACTGCGGCGTCGGCAGCGCGCCGGGCAGGTGCGTCCACTGCACCTTCATAAATTCTGCCGGGACCGCGGCGCCCGACTCCGGCGTATCGTCAATCACGATGGGCGCGAGGAATGGCACACCTTCCAGCATCAGGTGGGTCTGCTCGACCGCCAGTTTCCATTCCAGCCGGAAGTAGCCCTTGCTGCGTTCCTGGGTGTGGGCGGAGACGATCGGGAGGAACAGCGTGCAGTCGTTGATTTGCTGCCGGATTTTGGCATCCCAAGTGTCGCCCCCGCGCAGCTCGTTCTGGTCGAACCACACCTCGAGCCCCTGGCTGCGCAGCGCGTCGGCGATGCGGCGCGCGGCGTCCGTGTCCTCACGGGCATACGAAAGAAAAACGGCTTTGGTGGGTTCGCTCATTTCTTCACCTCCGGCAGGGGCGGGACCGGGGCGAGTTCACCACTGGCGTCCATGCGGTGGAGGGTCGCGATCAGCTCCGCGTGCTTGCGGGGCAGGTCGCCAAACAGGGCCTGGAACTCCGGATCGTCGCGGTAGACGGCAAACTCCGGGTCAAGGTAGAGATGCTCCAGTGCGACCTTCATCCCGACCAGTTCGCGCAAAGTCTGGAAGAACGCGGCCCGGTCACCCCGGGCCAACTGGACCTTGGCGAGGATATACCGGTAGATCCATTCGGTGTGCCCGCGAGCCAGCTTCCCGGCCGACTCGAGCAATTGCTCCGCCCGGTCCCGCTCCCCGGCCGCGATCAGGGAGAGGGCAACATCCTTGGCTCGGAACAGGCCAAGGGTGGAATCGGTGACCTTGGCGTCGGGGGCAAACAACTCGGGATTGGTCTTCAGGTAGCGAGACCGGGGCACGAGGTTTCGGCCCGCCTTGATGTCCGCCAGCATCAACTCCCAAAGCACAACCCCGTTGGACTTGTGGTCCGTTTTCCTTTCCTGCGTCCAGAGGGCATCGGCCTCGACCAGCTTCCCCTGGGTGATCAGCAAGCGGAGACGGGTGTCCAGCGGGACTTTCCCCACCCGCGTACCCGCTACGCTCCGCTCCAGCCAGAATTTCACCCACTCCTTGTCCCCCAGCTCGTCGATGCATGCCTGGAGCAGCGCATCCGCGATGACCGCACTGCCCGGGTCCAAGGCGTAGGCTTTGCGCAGGGTGACAAAACCCCCGAGCAGGTTCTGGCCAAAAACATCTATACTTCCGAGGAGAGCCAGGCTGAGCGCATCGTGCGGGTTTTCCCGTATAAGTTTTTCCACAATGACCCGGGCTTCGCCATTTCGGTCCAGCCAGGTGAGAAACCCGGCGACGCTGCGATTCACATTGGGATCCTCGGGGCTCAATTCCTGGGCGCGCCGGCCCAGCGCCAGTGCCTGCTCCCGCAACGAGTCGTCATGCCAGAACAGCAGGTACGCCAGGCCCAGATATGCCGCATCATTGTTCGGCTTCAATTCAATCGCCCGCTCATACGCGGCCTTGGCCCCGGGGAAATCCCCGCGAGTGGTGAGCAGGTAGCCGCGCGCCACATGGGCCTCGCTCAACCGGGGATCCAGCTGTAGCGCCCGGTTGATCAGCGGTTCCGCCTGGCCGATCTGAATCTCCTGCGGCAATCCGCTGAAGTAGATTTGGATGAGGTAAACGTCGGCCAGTCGGGCATAGGCCGGGGCAAAACCGGGGTCGAGCCGGATGGCCTCCTGGTAGAGCGGGATGGCGCGCGCCAGTTTTCCCGTGTTCAGGTCATGCGCGAGGGCGTTGGCGGCGAAATATTGCTCCAGCGCGGCCAGGCTGGCGGTCGCCCGGTGCTCGAGCTGCTGCTGCTCCTCCGGGGAGAGGACCGCCGAAAGCGCCTTGGCGATGGCCGCGGCAATCTCACTCTGGATAGCGAAGATGTTCTCCGCCGTCAGCTCGCGGGTGTAGGTCTCGGCCCAGAGATGCTCGTCGGTCCGGGCGTCGATCAACTGCATGTTGATCCGCACCTGGTTGCCGGAGCGCTGCACCCCGCCCTCGAGGATCGTGGCCACGCCGAGTTCCTGGCCGATGGTGCGCATGTTCTTTGTCGTGTTCCGGTAGGCCATGACGGACGTGCGGGAGATCGTCTTGAGGTCCTTGAAGTGCGCAATCTGGGTGAGCAGGTCATCGTGGATGCCGTCGGTGAAGAAGGCGTCGGCCTTGGCTTCGCTGCGATTTTCAAATGGCAGCACGGCGATGGACTTCGCGTTCGCCTGCGGCGGCGCAAGTGAAAGTGAGGGTGAGAGTGAAGGTGCTTTGGGTACTGGAGCCGCGGCGGGCGCGATAGTCGGCGGCGGCTCGGCCTTGCGCGAGACGGATACCACAACGCCGAGGCCGACCACGACGGCCGTCAGCACGCCCCAGGTCCAGCCGGGGATGGCGGGTTTCTTTGGAGGCGCGGCGACCTCGCCACGCTTTTCCGTTGCCGGGCGGGGTCGCCCGGCCTCCAGGGGTTTGCCTTCGAGCAGCCGCTTTACCTGCCCGACAAACTGCGGCGTGGGCAGTGCGCCCGGGAGACGGGTCCATTGCACCCGCATGAATTCCGCCGGCACCACCGCACCGCTCTCGCGGGTGTCATCGATCACGACGGGAGCGAGAAACGCCACGCCCTCGGCCATCAGGTGTGTCTGCTCCACCGCCAATTTCCACTCAAGGCGGAAGTAGCCCTTGCTGCGTTCCTGCGTGTGCTGAGAGATGATCGGCAAAAACAGCGTGCAGTCGTTGATCTGCTGCCGGATTTTGGCGTCCCACGTATCGCCCCCGCGCAGCTCGTTCTGGTCGAACCAGACCTCGAGCCCCTGGCTGCGCAGCGCGTCGGCGATGCGCCGGGCGGCGTCGGTGTCCTCCCGGGCGTAGCTTAGGAATACAGCTTTGGAGGCGTCGCTCATTTGATGGTTAGCGGCGCGTTGTTCTCGGGATCGTTGAGCAGAGCCTCAAAGCGCGGATCGCCGTGCAGCGACAGAAAGCCCGCATCGACGCGCAAGGCATGGACATTCGAGCCGCGGGGTGTGCGCAACAGGCGGGCGAGCTCGGCGAGCGCGCCATCCTTGTCACCGGTCCAGGCGAGGACTTGTGCGAACGCCGCGCTGAAGCGCGGGCCGTCCTTGGCATCGGATGACTCCGATCGGACTTCCTTCATCCGATGGGCACAGCGCAGCGCGGATTCACGGTCACCGTCGAAAGCGTAAAGCAATGCGAGCCCGCGCCAGAGGAGAGCGTTGGTCGGTTGCTTTTCGACCAGGCCATTAAGCTGCGGAATAAGCTGCTTCGCGCGGGGGCGGGCGGCGGAAAGTTCGTGGTGGCCGACCAAATCGGCGACGGCTTGAACATCCTGCCACCAATGCGGATCATCGTAGGGATCGAGATAGGAATGCTGCCGGTTGATCTCGGCGGCCTGAGCCCAGTCGCCGTGAAGGCGGGCCCACTCCCGGCGAATGAACAAAGGCTGGTTGGCATTCGCCGGCGTCGGCTTGGGACTCGCAAGCCAAGCGTCCATCTCGCGGGTTGAGCCGCGAGCGTAGAAGGCAACGCAGGCAGCCTCGGCGGCGAAATTCAGCGCCGCCGGGGCCAGTTCGACCGCTCGACGGATGGACGACTCCGCTTCAGCGTAACGCCGCAAGGCGAGATAGGTGTCACTCACTTCTTCGGAAAAGCTTGCACTGCGCGGATCGAGTTGCACCGCCTTTTGAAGATGGGCCAGCGCCGCGGCCCACCGGCCCTGCCGGCGCTCGAGAAAGCCCAGCTGCGCGTGCGCGACAGCCGAATTGGGTCGGAGCAGCAGCAGCCGCTGATAATGCACCGCCGCCTGCGCGTAATCATGAAAGGCATGATAGTAATAGTTGCCCTGCGTCTCGATGACTACGGGATCGCCCGGGGCAAGGCGCACGGCGGTCTCGATGGCGGCTTTGGCCCGAGCGAGCCGTTCCGGGGTATCGTCCTCGTTCATGCTGACCGCACTGGCATGCACGGAACTGAGCACCGCCCACGCCTGGGCGAAAGCAGGATCGAGTTTCACCGCCTCGAGGAGCCACTGCTCGGCCTGGGCGCGCGAACTTTCGGTATCGAAACCTTGGTCCCACGCCCGCGCCTTCAAGAAGAGATCGTAGGCAACGAGGCTGGTGGTCGGGCGGTTTTCGATCAGTGATTTTTCCTGCGGCGTGAGCGCGGCGGAGAGGGCGGCGGCGATCTCCTGCGAAAGCTCGGACTGGATGGCGAAAATGTCGGTGAGGTCGCGGTCGTAGGATTTGGCCCACATGTGCTGGTCGGTGCGGGCGTTGATCAGCTGGCCGGTGACCCGCACCTTGTTGCCCGCGCGGCGGACGCTGCCCTCCAGCACGTAGGCGACGCCGAGCTCGGCGCCGATCTGGCGGATTTTCTTGGTCGTGTTGCGATACTCCATCACCGACGTGCGCGAAGTCACCAGCAGGTCGCGAACCAGCGCGAGATTCGTGAGGATATCCTCGTGCATGCCATCAGCGAAGAAGGTGCTGTCCTTGTCCTCGCTCATGTTGGCAAACGGCAGGACGGCGATGGATTTCTGGTCCGCCGCCGGCGGACCAGAGGGAGCCGGGAGACCGGAGCTGGGAGACGGGGAAACCACCGGTGCGGCGGGCGCTGGCTCAGACTGGCGCAACAGCACCACGCCGACCGCGACCCCGACCAGGACTACGCCGAGCACGCCCCACAGCCAGCCGGGGACGGCTTTGGTTGTAGCCGGGGTCGCTGACCCCGGTCGACCGGCCTCAGCGAGGCCCGCTACAGTATTCTTGCCGCCTTCCCCACTTCCAAATCCCGGCGGAAACGCCGGCGGCCGGGGTTGTTCGGCTTTCAGGGCCGGCTTCCGGCGGGTGTCGAGCAACTGCTTCACTTGAGCGACGAAATCCGGCGTCGGCTCGCCATTCGGCAGCCGCGTCCATTGGTAGCGCATGAACTCGTCCGGCACGGCGGCGTCGGCCTCGGGCGTGTCGTCGATGACGACCGGCACCACAAAGGCGCGACCGGCGGCCATGTCGCGGGTGCGCTCGACGGCCAGCAGCCACTCCCGGCGGAAATAGCCTTCGCTGCGCTCCTGCGTCTGCGCCGAGATCAGCGGCAGGAACAGCGCGCACTCGCGGATCTGCTTTTTTATCTTGGCGTCCCAGGTGTCGCCGCCGCGCAGTTCGCTCTGGTCGAACCACACCTCGACGCCGAAGCCCCGCAGCGCGTCGGCGATGCGCTTCGCCGCGTCCGTGTCCTCGCGGGCGTAGCTTAGAAAGACGGCTTTGGGGGAATCGCTCATGATG
>JANMVS010000570.1:0-4035 GCA_031392885.1 Verrucomicrobiota bacterium | reverse complement strand
TGGTGAAGATCGCCGCCCCATTGCCGAAGGCGGAGGCGTTCGCTTGCGCGATCGCCTGATCGAGATCGTCCATCCGCATGACATTCAGCACGGGACCGAAGACTTCCTCGCGGGCGAGGGTCATGTTGTTTTGCACCCCATCCACGACGGTGGCGCCGAGATAGAACCCACGGGGGGCGTCGGCCACCCTCACGCCGCGGCCGTCGGCAATGATCTTGGCGCCTTCCTTCTCGCCGCTGGCAAGCAGGCTCAGGACACGGTCGCGATGCATGGCGGTAATGACCGGGCCCATGTCCGGCTGCGCGGCCCGGTCAGTCGGGCCGACCCGGATGGCATTGGCGGCCTTCACGAGCTCGGGCAGCACGCGGTCGGCGGCGGCGCCCACGGCGATGGCCGTGGAGCCGGCCATGCAGCGCTCGCCCGCGCAGCCGAACGCGGCGGTGGCGAGATTCTCCACGGTCTTGCCGACGTCGGCGTCGGGCATGACGACAATATAGTTTTTGGCGCCGCCGTTGGCCTGGACGCGTTTGCCGTGTTTGATCCCGGTTTCGTAGATATATTTGGCGATCGGTGTCGAACCCACGAAGGAGATCGCCTTCACCTTTGGGTGCGTGAGCAGGGCGTCGACGGCGTTGCGGCCGCCGTGGACGATATTGAACACGCCTTTGGGCAGGCCGGCCTGTTCGAGGAGTTGGCCGAGCAAAATGGCGCTGAGCGGCACCTTTTCGCTCGGCTTGAGCACGAAGGTGTTGCCGCAGGCGATGGCCGTCGGAAACATCCACAGCGGCACCATGGCGGGGAAGTTGAACGGTGTAATGCCGACGCAAACCCCGAGGGGCAGGTTGATGGTCTCGCAGTCGACGCCGCGGGCGATGTTCTTGAGTGAGTCGCCAAAGAGGAGGGTGGGGATGCCGCAGGCGTATTCGATGTTCTCGAGGCCGCGGAAGATCGAGCCGCGCGCCTCGGCGTTCGTCTTGCCATGCTCGCGCGAGACGGTCTGGCAAAGCAGATCGAAGTTCTGCTCGACGAGCTGGCGGTATTTGAAGAAGACGCGCGCGCGCTCGATTGGCGGGGTGTCGCGCCACGCAGGGAACGCCGCGTGCGCGGCCTCGACGGCGGCATTGACCTCAGTGGTGCCGCCCGCGGGGCACTCGGCGATGACGTCGCCGGTGGACGGATTGAAGACTGGCGTGCCGGCGATCTTCGGCTGCAGCCATTCGCCACCGATGAAGTTCGGACATGGAGTGAGAGTGGAGGTCATAGGGGCGGAATTTTTACCACGGATTACGCGGATCGACGCGAATGGGAACAGGGCCGGATGGAGGCTTGCGGGACGGAGAGGGTTGTGTAGGGTGCGGGCATGAGCCAGTTGAGTCGAATCACGTTCAACCCGAACCAGTGTGGCGGGAAACCGTGCATCCGGGGGATGCGCATCCGCGTAAAGGATGTGCTCGAGATGCTGGCCGGCGGGGCGACCGAGGCGCAGATTCTGGAGGATTTCCCCGATCTTGAGGCCGATGATATCCGGGCGTCCCTTGAGTATGCGGCGCAGGCGGTCAACCACCCGGTGCTGATGGTCGGCGCCAAGTGAAATTTCTGGTGGATGCCCAGATGTCGCCCGCCGTGGCACGCTGGCTCAGGGAGGCGGGCCATGAAGCGAGACCGGTGCGCGAGGCGGGGTTGCGGGAGGCGGATGACGGCGCCATCTGCGCCTATGCGTTGCAGACTGGCGCGGTGGGGCTGACCAAGGACGAGGACTTTGCCGAGCTGGCGCGTGGCCGCGCCGCTTCTCCGGTGATCGTCTGGCTGCGCGTCGGCAATTCCTCGGACAAGGAATTGCTGGCGTGGCTGGAACCGAGGTTGCCGGGGATTGTGCAGTTGGTCGGGCAAGGTGGCCGGGTGATTGAGGTGATTTGAATCTCAGCGACGGGCAAGAAGACGGTCGCGGACTTCCGGCCAAGGCCGGCCTTCAAGCGGGTTGGCTTCGTATTCGGCCAGCCCCTGGTCGATCTCGCGCAGATGCCAGTCGGGCAGAGGAAGCGAACCGGACTTGGCGGTGATCTCGGCCCAAAGCTCCTCCACGAGTTCCAATTTCAAGGCGAGCGGGGCATTGCGGACTTCGGGAATGTCGGCGAGTTTCATTGGGAAAACATAGTCAGGTTAAGGTGTGGCGTAAAGCGGTTCTTACCCGGTTGGGCACTCGGCGATGACGTCGCCGGTGGACGGATTGTAGACCGGCGTGCCGGCGATCTTCGGCTGCAGCCATTCGCCGTTGATGAGGAGGGGGCAGGGGGTGAGGTTCATTGGGGAAAAACTCCAAGCTCCAACATCCAAGCTCCAGTGAAGCTCCAGGATTCAATAAGAGATGTCGTGAACATGGGTGTCGGGTATCAGTTCGGGACTAGGATGAAGTGTTGCGATAGATGCTGCAAAAAATGAGATGCAGTTCCTTGGCTTCGCGGTAGAGGATGCGGGCCTCGTCAGCCAGGGTGGGTTCGGAAGTAACAACCATTCGGAGAAAAAACTTGGACTCTTTCGACTCCTTTCGGCAGCGCCCGATGATGTTTCGAAAATCCTTTTTCGACAGGCCTTCATTCGCTTCGCAATAATTTGCGCCGACACTGGTGCCGCAGCCGGTGAGTTGGTCAATCAGCCGGTCGTTGTTTGGGCCGCGAGGGACCATTTTCAGGAAGCGAATGATTTTCTCCCCAAAGACCGCCGTTCGTTCCTCAAGATCAAAGGGATGGCGTGACGTGGTGGTGTCCTCCTCCTCGACGCCCAAAGAATGCCCCTTTACCTCTGAATATTCCACGCCACCACCTTTGGCCGCCTCCGTCTGCTGTTTGGCGTTTCTCTGGAGCTTGGCTGTTGGAGCTTGGAGCTTCATCCTATGGATGCGGCGGGATGGGCTGCATCTGGCCCTTGGCGAGGCGGTCCTGATAGTTGCTCCAAGTCATCGGGGGCTTGCCGTTGGGGATCTCGGTCATGGTGATGCATTCGTCCACGGGACACACGAGGGCGCAGAGGTTGCAGCCAACGCAGTCTTCCTCGCGGACTTTCGGCACCGGCTTGTGCGGGACGCGGCCGGGGCCGAGGCCAACCTTGAACTCGTCGGGCGATTTCAAGTCGATGCACTGGTGGGCGCCATCCTCGCAGGCGATGTAGCACAGGTTGCAACCGATGCACTTGTCGTAGTCGATGCGGGCGACCCGCTGCCAATTAAGGTCCAGGTTCTCCCATTTCTGCAGCGTCGGCACGGAGCGGCCGCGGAGGTCGGCAAGGGTTTTCATGCCCTTGCGGTCGAGGTAGGCGTTGAGGCCTTCGTTCATGTCCTCCACGATGCGAAAGCCGTAGTGCATGATGGCGGTGCAGACCTGGAGGGAGGTCGAGCCGAGCGCGATGAACTCGGCGGCGTCGCGCCAGGTGGTGATGCCGCCGATGCCGGAGATGGGGAGGCCGACGTCGGGATCGGCGGCGCAGGCCTGCACCATGTTCAAAGCGATGGGCTTCACGGCCGGGCCGCAGTAGCCCCCGTGCGAGCTGAGGCCGCGGACGGTGGGCTCGGGCACAAACGTGTCGAGGTTAACGTTGGTGATCGAATTGATGGTGTTGATGAGCGAAATGGCGTTGGCGCCGGCGCGTCGGGCGGCGCGGGCGGCGACGGTGACATCGGTGATGTTCGGAGTGAGCTTGACGATGACGGGGATGGTGGCGGCCTCCATGACCCAGCTGGTGATTTTCTCGATGACGGCGGGCTGCTGGCCGACCGCGGCGCCCATGCCGCGCTCGCACATGCCGTGCGGACAGCCATAGTTGAGCTCGATACCGTCGGCGCCGGCGTCGGCCGCGCGCCGGACGAACTCGTGCCATTGCTCCCGCGTCTCGACCATGAGGGAGGCGATGACGGCGTGATGCGGCCAGCGTTTTTTGACCTCGGCGATTTCGCGGAAGTTAACCTCGGGCGACCGGTCGGAAATGAGCTCGATGTTGTTGAAGCCGATCATGCGCTGCGGACCGGAGTTGAGCGCGGAGTAA
>JANMVS010000551.1:0-3638 GCA_031392885.1 Verrucomicrobiota bacterium | reverse complement strand
CCTCCATCGCCTGGGGCTGCACCGCGAGCAGCACCTCGCCCTTGGCGGTGAATTTCAGCGCGTTGCCCACCAGGTTGACCAAAATCTGTCGCAACCGCGTCGGGTCGCCCCGGATGGTGCCCGGGGTGCCGTCGGCAATCTCGTAGAGCAGGTCGATGTGCTTTTCGGAGGCGCGGGTCGCCAGCAGGTCCAGCGTGCCCTCGACGCATTCGCGCAGGCCGAACTCCATCTGCTCGAGCTCAAGCCGGCCGGACTCTATCTTGGAGAAGTCGAGGATGTCATTGATGATGGTGAGCAGCGAGTCACCGCTCTGGCGGATGGTCTCGGCGTAATCGCGCTGCTCGGACGTGAGCCGTGAGTCGAGCAAGAGGCCGGTCATGCCGATGACTCCGTTCATCGGCGTGCGGATCTCGTGGCTCATCATCGCCAGGAACTCGCTCTTCGCCTGATTGGCCTTGTCGGCCCCATCCCTGGCGGCGTGCAACTCCTCCTGCACCTTTTTCAGCTCGGTGATGTCCACCAGCACGTTGAGCTCCTGTTCCTCGCTGCCGCCGGTCGCGCGGGAAACGCGGCGCAAGAGCCGCACCCACATCACCTTGCCGTCCTCCTGGAGGTAGCGCTTGTCGATGGAAAACTCGTCGATGGCGCCGCTCTGCAGCTGCTTCACCAGTTCGTGCTGGCGGGCGATGTCCTCGGGGTGGGTGCGCTGCAGGAAAATCTCCGGATGCGACTTCGACTGCTCGGCGGTGACGCCGGTCAGTCGCACGTGCTCGGGGTTGACCATGCGCGTTTCGTCCCGATCGGCGATGACCCACGAGAGCCCCACGGGCACCGACTCAAAGATGAAGCGTAATTGCGCCTCTTTCTCCGCCAGCTCCTCCTGCGCCCGCTTGCGCTCGGTGATGTCGAGTTGGATGGACATGAAGCCAGTGACCACACCGGTCGCTTCGCGCAGGGGTTGCATCTCGAAATCCGTCCAGATCTCCCGCCCGTCCTTGGTGTGGCAGAGCATCTCGCCATGGAAGTCCCGGCCGGCGCGGGCCGCTTGGGCCACTTCCACGAGGAGCCGGGCGTTGGTGCTGGGTCCGCGCAGGACGTTCGGGCCGAACTTGCCCCGGGCCTCGTCCAGGGTGTAGCCAAACAGCCGGGTGAAGCCCTCGTTGATCCAAACGACCTTGCCGTCGGCGTCGGAGAGACCCACGGCATTCGCTGTCCGGCTGGCCACCATCGCCAGCCGGCGCGCTTCGGCCTCAGAGTGCCGCAGGCTGGCCGTCATTTGCTCGGCCAGGATCAGCGCGCGCGCGCGCGTGCTGACCAGCGCCCAGGTGAGGAAGGTGCCCAGCAGCGTCGCGCCCAGGCCGGTGCCAAGCACCACCCAGGACAACTGCCGGCGCCCCGCGAGGTCGAATTCGGGCCGGGTACTCACGCGCAGCGTCCACCGCCGGCCGTAAATGTCCAGCGGCACCACCGAGTTAAAGGTCCGCCCCGCAAGGTCAGTGGCGGTCACCTCGTGTGGCGTCCCGCGCGCCAGGTGCGCGTCGGGGTCAAACATCAGCGACTCCATCGTCGGCGTGTCGCCCTCGAACACCTCGAAATCAAGCTGGTTCTCCGTGCTTTCGACCAGCCCGCCCACCAGGCTGTCGATGCGCAGCACCGCGTAGGTCCAGCCGCGCAGGAGCAGCCGGCGCTCGTCCTCGTTGCGCGGCGGCTGCCCTCTTTCGTAGAGCGGCAGCAGCAGCAGAAAACCGGGCCGCTTGAGCGGATCCTGCACTAGGGCGAGGCGGCGGGTCAGGGTCGCCTGGCCGGTGCGCATGGCCCACTCGGCGGTTTGCCGGCGGTTGTCGTCCGTGGCGATGTCCAGGCCGAGCGAGCGCGAATTGTCCTGCTGGGGCTCGATGTAGGTGACAATATAGAGTTCCGGCCGCCCACCGCTAGTCCGCACCGCGAAATCTGGCACGCCGTCCTGCCGGACGTTCTCGATAAATAGGTTCAAGTCGGCCCGGGGCACCCGCTCCACGTAGCCGACGCCGAGCAGCCCCTGCTGGGTCAGCGGGGCGAGGTTGCGGGTGAACGCCCGCCACGCAGCACGATCCACGTTCTGGCTGGCCTCGAACAGCGCCCGCGCACTGCGCAGGGTCTGCTCCGCCTGCTCCAACCGGCCCACCACCCCGCGGGTCAGTCGCTCGCTCAACCGCTCAAACCGCCCGTGGTCGGCGGCCCGCGCTTCCACCCGCAACAGCCACCAGCTGCAGACCGTGAGCACCAGGGAGACCACCAGCACGATCAGCGGCAAATAGCGGGATGTGTGCCGACGCGTAGGGGTAGCCTGCTCCATGTTCGCCGAGTAAATCCCACCGGCGCGGAAGCGCCACCCTTTTCCCCTCGGATTTGCCGGTCTCAGCCCAGTTGCCGCCCCAGCCAGTCCGCCGCGCCCGCCGCGGGCTGTGCGAGCAACGCGCGCAGGCGCGCGAGCTGCGCGCGGGTTTGCGCCAGGCGGGCGGGATTCGCGACACACTCGCGCAATTGTGCCGCCAGCGCTGCGGGCGTCGCCGCCCCCTGGATGAACTCGGGATACATGGCTTCATCCAGCAGCAGATTGGCGATGCCGATATAGTTAACCCGGACGATCAGTCGCCCGAGAAAGTAGGTCAGCGCATCGGTCCGGTACGTCAGGGCGCCGGGAATCCCCGCGAGCGCACAGTGCATCGACATCGTGCCGCTGGCGGTCAGGACCGCTGAGGCGGCAACCGGTAGGGCGCGGACTCCGCTCCGCGCCGGTTCGGTCTCGGCGCTGAGTGGAGCGATCGCCCCATCAGCAGCAATCGCCTGAAACGAGACATTGGCCGGCGGATTCGCCGCGCGCAGCACCGCCAGGATTTCCGCGCTCGGGTAAAGCACCACCGCTTCCCGCTGAACCCCGGAAAGCCGGAACGCCTCCAGCAGGACCGGGAAAACCCGCCTCACTACTTGCCGGCGACTGCCAGGCAGCAACAGCACCGGTCCCGCCGGGTCGAAAGCCACCGGCGGCACGTAATCCGGCGCGACAAACGGATGCCCGACGAACGTAACCGGAAGGCTCGTGTCGGCATAACAAGCCGGTTCGAAGGGAAAGATCGCCGCCAGGCCATCGAGGTGCCGGGACATCTGAAAACGCCGCCCCGCCCGGGAGGCCCAGATTTGCGGGCTGATGTAATAGAGCGCCTTGGTCGGCCCGCCCCCCTTGACCGAGAAACCCCGGTCGCAAAGCCCCGCGGCGATGCGCAGGTTCAAACCGGATGAATCCACAAAACACACCGCGCGCGGCCGGTGGTGGCCGACCCACTGCACAATGTCGGCAATCAGGGCACGGTAGTGGGAAAGTTTCGACAACACCGCGAAGCCCATCGCGGAATTTGCCGTCAGCTCGCGCAGCAGCTGGGCACCCGCCGCCGCCAATCGCGGCCCGCCGAGTGCGCAGACGCGCAATCCGGGCTTGAGCACCAACAGCTCGCGCAGCATCCGCGCTGCGTGCTCATCGCCCGAATGCTCGGCGGCGACGATCAGGAGGTCGACGGTACCCTGGTTCGGGGCGGACAGACCGTCCGCCAGCAATATCTGGCTCATGATTTCTGGTAGGGGCGGTTGCCCTCAACCGCCCT
>JANMVS010000545.1:0-2335 GCA_031392885.1 Verrucomicrobiota bacterium | reverse complement strand
TTTTTTGTGGCCAACCTGCCTTGGTCTTATCCCGGCATTGACAGACAGCCAATCCCTGTCGCCAATAACCCTTTCGGCCCTCCATTCGTAAGGAGGACCAAACCCAACCACACCATGTCGATGTCTCCACTCGAAGAACTCCGCCACTCGGCCTCGCACGTCCTCGCGACCGCCGTTCTCCGCCTCTTTCCGGAGGCCAAACTCGACATCGGACCGCCCACGGACACCGGCTTCTACTATGACATAGACCTCGATCATAAATTTACGGCCGAAGACCTCATCAAGATCGAGGCCGAGATGAAGAAAATCGCCGACGAAAACCAGCGCTTTGACCGCAAGGAGGTCTCGCGCGAGGAGGCCGTCGAGATCATCAAGTCCCGCGGCCAGGAACGCTACAAGCTTGGCCGGCTCGCCGACATTCCGGCGGACGAAAAAATCTCCTTCTACACCAACGGCGAGTTCGCCGATCTCTGCGCCGGCTCGCACGTCCGGTACACGGCGAAACTAAAGGCCGTCAAACTCCTCTCCATCGCCGGCGCCTACCACCGCGGCGACGAGACCAACCAGCAGCTCCAGCGCATCTACGGCACCGCCTTCCCCACGAAGGAGGAACTCGCGAATTACCTGACCCAGCTGGAACAGGCCAAGCTCCGCGACCATCGCAAGCTCGGCAAGGAATTGAAACTCTTCCACATCGACGAGGACGTCGGCCAGGGCCTGATCCTCTGGACCCCCAACGGTTCCATTTTGCGTCAGCAGTTGCAGGACTTCATCTCGGGCGAGTTGCGCAAGCAGGGCTACTCGCAGGTGTTCACGCCGCATATCGGCCGCCTCTCGCTCTACAAGACCTCCGGCCACTTCCCCTACTACAAGGACTCACAGTTCCCGCCGGTCGTCGAGCGAGACTTCCTCGACCAACTCATCTCCTCCGGCTGCTCCTGCGCCGAAATGACCAACCGCATCGAGGCGGTTTCCGTGCATCTCGCCGAGAAGGTCAACCGGCTCACTGGCAAGGAAACGATCACGCAGGACCGCGTCCTGCCCGACGACCAGCTGATCGACGGCTTCCTGTTGAAGCCGATGAACTGCCCGCACCACATCAAGATCTTCTCCTCGCAGCCCCACTCCTACCGCGATCTGCCGGTGCGCCTCGCCGAGTTCGGCACCGTCTACCGCTGGGAGCAGTCCGGCGAGCTCAACGGCATGACGCGCGTCCGTGGTTTCACGCAGGACGATGCCCATCTTTTCTGCACCGAGGAGCAGGTCGCAAAGGAAATGCTCGGCTGTCTCTCGCTCGTGAAGACGGTCCTCACCACCCTGGGCATGCAGGATTACCGGGTGCGCGTTGGCACCCGCGATCCGGACGGCACCAAGTTCACCGGCAATCCCGAGCAATGGGACAAGGCCGAGGCCGCCTGCCGCGAGGCCGCCCAGACCCTCGGCGTGCCTTTCACCGAGGAGCCCGGCGAAGCCGCCTTTTACGGCCCGAAGATCGACTTCGTCATCAAGGACGTCATCGGCCGCGAGTGGCAGCTCGGCACCGTGCAGGTGGACTACAACCTGCCCGTCCGTTTCGATCTCACCTACATCGGCGCGGACAACGCGTCGCACCGCCCTGTCATGATCCACCGCGCCCCGTTCGGCTCGATGGAGCGTTTCTGCGGCGTGCTCATCGAGCACTTCGGCGGCGACTTTCCCCTCTGGCTCGCGCCCGAGCAAATCCGCATCGTGCCGATCAGCGACAAGGTCATGGATTACGCCCAGGCGCTGCACACGCAGCTCCTCGCCGCCGACCTGCGCGTGTCGATCGACTCTCATTCCGACAAGCTCGGCGCCAAGATCCGCCGGGCCGAACTCGAGAAGATTCCCTACGTCCTCGTGCTGGGCCAGAAGGAGGCCGAGGCGCAGAGTGTCTCCGTCCGTTCGCGCGCCAAGGGCGACGAGGGTGTGCTCAAGGTGGAGGATGTGATCGCCCGCTTCAAACAGGAGGTCGCCACCCGCGCCCTGCCGGAGAAGAAAGTGGCGACGGCAGTCCCGACGCAGCCGAAAGCCAACTAATCTTTAAACGCAGAGGACGCAGAGAACGAGGAGCCAATGGCAACAGGTCTTTGTTCTCCACTCTGTGTCCTCCGCGCTCTCCGTGTTTAAAATGGATGGTTCTTCAGAATTGCCCGTCTGGAAAGGCGAACTCGATGCCATCGTCGGCGCCCGGGCCCACGGCCAGGCGCGGGCGATTATCCCCCCCCGGGAGTGACACGACGAAACCCCCCCCCACCGCGCCCCGAACAACATACCGCGCGCGTGGTGGGGTGTGGGGCGCGACCGCCCCCCCCAC
>JANMVS010000544.1:0-7291 GCA_031392885.1 Verrucomicrobiota bacterium | reverse complement strand
GGTTGAGGGATATTTCCACTGGTCAATCATGGACAATTTCGAGTGGGCCGAGGGCTACAAGGACCGCTTCGGGCTCGTGCACGTGGATTATCAGACGCAGAAACGCACCCCGAAGGATTCGGCCTACTGGTATCGCGATTTTATCCGCTCCGGCGGCGCCACCCTCTAAACCAGAACAATTCAGTCGGATTTAACCACGAAATATGCGAAGCACACGAAATTATGACGTAAGACCAATCGCCCGGGAGGAATGAACTTGTCTTGCATAAGTCCGGCTAAACCTGTCACCCCCGTCATCCCATGAAGAAGATCCTGCCTCTGTTGCTCGGCCTGTGCCTGCCGGCCTTCGCCCAAAAATTCGACGGCCTCGCCCAGACGCCGCCCATGGGCTGGAACACCTGGAACACCTTTGCCTCAAATATCAACGAGGCGCTGGTCAAGGAGACGGCCGCGGCGATGGTTGCGAACGGCATGCGTGATGCCGGCTACGTGTACATCGTGCTCGATGATACCTGGTCCACTCTGGAACGGGATGCGCAAGGCAACTTGGTGGCCGATCCGAAGAAATTTCCCAGCGGCATGGAGGCGCTCGGCGACTACCTGCATGCGCAGGGTTTCAAGTTCGGCATTTATAATTGCGCGGGCACCAAGACCTGCGCCGGCTATCCCGGTGGTCGCGGCCATGAGTATCAGGATGCGCTCCTCTATGCCTCCTGGGGCGTCGATTACCTCAAGTACGACTGGTGCAACCACGGCACGGCGGAGGCGCGCGAAACCTACAAAACCATGCGCGACGCGCTGCATGCCGCAGGCCGTCCCGTCGTGTTCAGCCTGTGCGAATGGGGACAGAACAAACCTTGGGAGTGGGCCGGGGACGTCGGTCACCTGTGGCGCACAACGGGGGACATTTATGATTCCTATGACGGCCGCAAGGGCTGGGCCTTCGGCTGGAAGCGCATTCTCGACCTGCAATACACGCTGGTGGAGAGCAACGGGCCCGATGGGATTGGCAAATATGCCGGTCCGGGACACTGGAACGATCCGGACATGCTCGAGGTGGGCAAGGAAGGCCTGTCGCTGGCGGAATCACGGGCCCATTTCAGTTTCTGGTGCATCCTCGCCGCTCCGCTCATGGCGGGCAACGATGTCCGCCACATGCCACCCGCGGTGCGCGATATTCTCACCAACCGCGATGTGCTCGCCATCGACCAGGATCCGCTGGGCAAGCAGGGCTTTCGGGCGCTGGCCGAGCCCGGCAAGAATATCGAGATCTGGGTCAAGGAACTCAGCCGGGGCGAGTGGGCGGTCTGTGCGCTGAACACCAGTTCAGCCCCGGCGGATCTCACGGTGGAGTGGAATCAGCTCTGGACGATTCAGGGTCAATTCCTGGTGCACGACGTCTGGGCGAAAAAAGCCGCGGGTGACACGAGCAAGCCCTACACCGCGCGGGTTGAATCGCACGATGTGCTGCTCTTCCGGTTGACGCCGGTGAAGAAATAGCAGCGGGATTGGCGTCCGACCAATAACAACAAATTGGTCGGGGCCGTTGCCCTCAACGGCCTTAGCCGGATGCAGTCGAAGGTGGAGCGGCTTGCCCTCAAGACGCTTTCCCCGTAGCGAAAGTCCTTCAACGCGTTGGGGACAACGCGTTCCACCTTGTTTGCTGAAATGTTCCTCGGGGCAAAATTCAACTGCATCGTTACGGCTTAGGGTGCGCTGGATTTGGTAGGGGCCGTTGCCCTCAACGGCCCTCGGCGTGCGGAAGGCGGTTGGGGGCAACCGTCGAGGCTTCGCACTCGCCGCCGCCCCTGCCGAATCCTGCCCAACGTCCATTTATCCCAGACTTTTGGTCGCCGTCAGGCAACCGCCCTTCTCAAGTTTAAGACAAAGGATCTCATTAACATTCCGAGGGGGGCGGCGTACTATCTCAGCCTTATCGCTTTGCCCCCAGTGATTAGGAACTGACCGAATCCCTTCGGTCAGCATCGCTCAATCCGGGTCCCATTTCTATCATGCAACTCAAGATTGTCGGTCCCGCCTTGCCCAATATTCCGTGGCAACCCCGGGCCGCCGGCAACTCGGACTTGCTCTGGCGCTACGACGCCAATCCGGTCATCGGCCGCCGGCCGCTGCCCCATGTCACCGGCATCTACAACAGCGCCGTCGTGCCGTGGCAGGGTGGATTTATCGGGGTCTTCCGCACCGAGGGCATGGATCGCGTGCCCCGGCTCCATGTCGGCCGCAGCCCGGACGGCCTGAAGTTCACCTTCGAGCCCAAGCCCATCGACTTCCAGTGTGACGATCCGGAGGTCCGCAAGCAGGAGTACGCCTACGATCCGCGCGTCACCGAGATCGACGGCGTGCATTACATCACCTGGTGCAATGGCTATCACGGCCCGACCATCGGCATCGCGAAGACGACAGATTTCGTGCATTTCTTACAGCTGGAAAACGCCTTTTTGCCCTACAACCGCAACGGCGTGCTCTTTCCCCGCAAGGTGAACGGCAAGTATCTCATGCTCAGCCGGCCGTCGGACACCGGCCACACGCCCTTCGGCGACATCTTCACGAGCGAGAGCCCGGATCTCGTCCATTGGGGGAAACACCGTCACGTCCTGGGCCGCGGCTGGCCCTGGTTTCAAGGCACCAAGATCGGCGCCGGCCCTTCGCCCATCGAGACGAGCGAAGGCTGGCTGCTGATCTATCACGCGGTCACCAGCACGTGCAACGGGTTCGTCTATTCGATCAGCGCCATGGTGCTCGATCGGGAGCAACCGTGGAAAGTCATCGCCTCGGCCAAGCAGGCGCTGCTGTGTCCGGAGGCAAACTATGAACTCACCGGCTTCGTGCCGGGCGTGTGTTTTCCCGTGGGTTGCCTGTGCGACAGTGCGACCGGCCGGCTGGCGATCTACTACGGCGCGGCCGATACGGTGTCGGCGCTCTGCTTCGGCCAGGCCGAGGAGATTGTCCGGTTCATCCAGGACCATCCGCTGAAACGCTAAGCCGGATCCATTCAATTGAACCACGGATGGACACAAATACACCCAGATTTTTAGAAGAGAAGGCACGAAGAGATCGAGACCTGAAGAATACGCACCAAACAGTGGTGAACCAAAATTTCGCACGTCGGGTGTTTATTGCTCTGCATCTGTGTCAATGGGTGTTCATCGGTGGTTTCCGAATGAATTATTACGGCTAAGGCGCGTCTTCAAAATCAATTTCATGGACGAAGCCTGTCATTCTGAACGCAGTGAAGCCTACCGGCAGGGTGGCTTGCCATCCATCAGCACGACCGCTGGCGAACATCGTGCTGGATCCTTCGCTCTGCCCAGGATGACAAGCCAATCGGGAGACGAGCTCCCGGCAATTTTATCCTGATCGGCATCATATGCAATCGCTCCCCCTGGCCACCGCCCCTTGGCAGTTCCGTGAAGCCACGGCGCGGGCCGCCTGGCGGCCGGCGGTCGTGCCGGGTTGCGTGCACACGGATCTGCGCAATCAGGGTCTCATTCCGGATCCGTTCTGGGGCGACAATGAAGCCGGCCTGCAGTGGATCGAGGAGCGCGATTGGGAGTACCGCACGACTTTCACCGTGGAGCGCGAACTGCTTGAGGAAGAAGTCGTCGAACTCGTCGCGGACGGACTCGATACCGTCGCCACGGTCCGGCTCAACGGCCGCGAGGTGGCGCGCACCGCGAACATGTTCACGGGTTACCGCTGGGACGTGAAACCCCTGCTGCGCACCAGCCGGAATGTGCTGACGGTGCACTTCGGCAGCGCGATGAAGTACATCCGCACCCAGCGCCGCGGTCACCACCCCGTCGAGTTCAACGATCCCATCGGCCGCTCCCAGGTCATTCGCAAGCAACCCTGCCAGTTCGGCTGGGACTGGGGCCCGCGCTTCGTCACCGCCGGCATCTGGGGCGATGTCCGGCTGGAAGCCTGGACGGGCAACCGGGTCGCGAACGTGCGCGTCACCCAGCACCATGCCACCGACGGCAGTGTGACGCTCGCGCTGGTGCCCGAGTTGGCCCGGCCGGAGCCACTGGCCTGCACCGCCCGCTGGCGGCTCACGTTCGGCGATCTCATCATGGCCGAGGGCCGGGAGCCCCAGATCCATCTCGCCGACCCGCAACTCTGGTGGCCCAACGGCCACGGCGCGCCCTCCCTCTACACGCTCGAACTCGAGGTCCTCCGCTCGGATGGCCGCCGCGTCGGCCACTGGATGCGCCGGATCGGGCTGCGCACCATCCGGCTCGATCGCCACGCCGACGCCGCGGGGGAAACCTTCCAGTTTGTCGTCAATGGCCGGCCGATTTTTGCCAAGGGAGCCAACTGGATTCCCGCGCACAGCTTTGTCGCCGGCCTGACGCGCGAGGATTATGCCCGCGATCTGCGCAGCGCAGCGGAGGCGCACATGAACCTGATCCGTGTGTGGGGCGGGGGTATCTACGAGCGCGAGGAATTTTACGACGTCTGCGACGAGCTCGGCCTGCTCGTCTGGCAGGATTTCATGTTCGCTTGCTCCCTTTATCCCGGCGACCGCGCCTTTCAGCGCAGCGTGCGGGCCGAGGCCGAGCACCAGGTGCGCCGGCTCCGGCACCGCGCCTGCCTGGCGCTCTGGTGCGGCAACAACGAGATCGAGATGCTCAATGGCGCGTTGCTGCAGCAACCCAAGGCCCGCCGCGATTACGATGGACTGTTTCACCAGGTGCTGCCCACGGTGGTGGCCCGGCATGATGGCGTGACTGATTACTGGCCGTCCTCGCCGCACCGCGGGGGAGGGGACGACAGTCACGCGGCCGGTGAGCAGCGGGGCGACACCCATTTCTGGGATGTCTGGCACAAGCGGCAGCCGGTGAAGGATTATGAGCGCTGGCGCTTCCGCTTTGTCTCCGAGTTCGGCATGCAGAGCTACAGTTCGCCCGAGACGCAGGCGACCTTTTGCTCCCCTGGTCACGGCAACGTCTTCGGCCGCGAGATGGAGAATCACCAAAAGAACCGCGGCGGCAACCAGGTGATCCTCGACTACGTGTCGCGCCGCTACCGGTTTCCCAAATCGCAGGCCGACCTCATTTATCTTTCGCAGTTAAACCAGGCCGACTGCATGCAGACCGGCGTGGAGCATTACCGCCGGCTGATGCCGCATTGCATGGGCGCCCTCTATTGGCAGCTCAACGACTGCTGGCCGGTGGCCTCGTGGAGCTCGCTCGAATTCACCGGCCGGTGGCGGGCCCTGCACCACGTGGCGCGCCGGTTTTTTGCGCCGGCGCTCGCCTGTGCCCACGTGCCTGGGGATGAGACCACCATCATCGGCAATTACCGGCGCTCGACCGTGGACGAGGTGCACCTCTATACCGTCAGCGATTTGCCGGTGCGCACGCCCGGCGTTCTGTCCTGGGATCTTTTCGCACTCGACGGCCGCATGCTCCTCCACGGGCAAAAGCGGGTCCGGCTCTCGTACGGCTAAAGTGTGCGGCAGAAGACGCTCCGGCTGGCCCCGGTCCTCGCCCGGTACGGGCGCGACCGGGTGATTTTGCGGCTGGCGCTTGACGTCGACGGCCGGCGGGTGAGTGAGGACTCCGTCTTTTTCACGCCGCCCCGCTTCCTGGCTCTGCCCGCGCCGCAGACAAAAATCGCCTGGGAGCAGACCGCGCCGCGCCGCGCCCGCCTCACGGTCACCTCCGCCGTTTTCCAGCACCGGTTCATGTTCGAGCTGCCGGGCATCGCCCATCGCAGCAGCGATAATTATTTTGAGCTGTACCCGGCGGAGGCCCGGACGGTGGAACTGGAGTTCGCGCAACCACAGACCCTCGCCGACCTGCAGCGGGCGCTGGGCCATCGCTCGGTGGCCGACACCTACTGAACGACATGACTTTCATCGGTCACTGCACACTTGGCCTGACTGGATCGAGGGTAGGGCGAGTCGTCCCCGACGAGCCGTTCGGCCGCACGGCTCCTCCGGAGGATTTGCCCTGCGCAAGCTGCCGTCACTCTATCGGTAAACCTCTATAAAACCCGACCTGCTTCTCCCCGCCCCCCTCCACCCCGTTACCCCCATGACTCAGCAAGATTCCAAGCTCCCGTTTCGTGAAATGCTCGCCTTTGGCTGCGGCGACTTCGCCTCCGTCCTCTACTGGCAGACGTTCATGCGTTATCTGCCGTATTATTATACCGACGTTTTCGGCATCACCGCCGGGGCGCTCGCCACGATGCTGTTTTTTAGCCGGTTTTTCGATGGTTTTTTTGACCCGGTCATTGGCATGCTGGCCGACCGCACCGAGACGCGGTGGGGCAAATTTCGTCCTTTCATGCTCTTCGGGTGCGTGCCCTTTGCCATCGCGGGCGTGCTGACGTTCACCACGCCGGGCTTTGGTGCGGCCGGCAAACTCATCTGGGCCTACCTGACTTACAACGCCCTGATGTTGCTCTATACGACGGTGAACATCCCCTATACGGCCCTGCTTGGGGTGTTGACCAATGATCCGGTTGAGCGGACCCGGCTTTCCTCCATTAAATTCATCTGTGCATTCTCCGCCGGCATGGTTGTCTCGGCCACCTTGCTGCCGATGGTGAGTTGGCTCGGGGCCGGCAGCCCGCAGCGCGGCTGGCAACTTTCCTTCGTGATCATCGGCGTGGTGGCAATCGGCTTTCTCCTTATCACCGTCTTTGGCACCAAGGAGCGCATCCATCCCGCCCCCGATAAGAATACTTCCGTCCTCCGGGACCTGAAGCTGCTGTTGGCGAACCAGGCTTGGGTGTTGCTGACGGCCACGACGCTTTTGTGGATTTTGTTCATCGCCCTGCGGAGTTCCGTTTCCACGCATTATTTCAAATATTTCATCTATAACGGCGCGCCCGAGACTCCGCTCAACTTTGTGGGCCACAGCTTCACCCTCGACACCTTGGTGTCGGCTTTCAACACGCTGGGGCAGGCGGCGTCGGTCGCGGGAGTCATCCTCATTGGTTACATTGCCGACCGCTTCCCCAAGCGGGCGCTCTTCGTCACGCTCCTCGTGGGCCAGATTGCCGCCACCGCTTCCTATTACTTCCTGCCGGCCGGCAACCTGGGGGCCATCTTCACCCTCGAGATCCTCGGCAGTTTCGTCGGCGCGCCGCTGCCGGTGCTGCTCTGGGCGATGTATGCCGACACCGCCGATTATGGGGAATGGCAATCCGGACGTCGCACCACCGCCCTGGTGTTCTCGGCCTCCTTGATGAGTCAAAAGATCGGCTGGGCGCTCGCCGCCTATATCGCCTTCAAGCTGCTCGCCTACGTGGGCTTCACGGC
>JANMVS010000540.1:0-4701 GCA_031392885.1 Verrucomicrobiota bacterium | reverse complement strand
AGGGATGCCAATAACAGGGCTTAGCCCGCATATTTCACACTCGTCACGAGATTTTGGCGGTGCTCGACGACTCTCAGCCCGCGTGGGTCCGGGACTTTGTCGGTTATCCGGGCTAGAGTCGTGGCT
This sequence comes from Verrucomicrobiota bacterium, assembly GCA_031392885.1. Lineage (GTDB taxonomy): Bacteria > Verrucomicrobiota > Verrucomicrobiia > Opitutales > Opitutaceae > Lacunisphaera. Next base: position 4,575 of record JANMVS010000540.1, on the reverse strand, counting down.
GTGGCGGTCGAAAGGGCGGAGCCCAGGCGTTGCAGCCTTTGGTGTTCAGCTTGCGACGGTAAACCCGGGCCTCGCAAGTGGCGTAGAGAATGTCGAAATTCTCGCCACCGAAAACGAGGTTGGTGATCCGGCCGTTGGGGGGTGGGGATGATCGCGTTGACGCGGCCGGGCTGGTCGCACACTTGGATACCGAGCCGGGTGGCGACATAGACAAGACCATCGCGGTCCACCTTCATGCCGTCGGCGAAACTCATGTCTTCGGTGTCGGGAACATTCAGCCAGAAGCAGCGTTGCTTGTGTTTCAGCGTGCCGTCGGGCTGGATCTGGCAGCTATAGACCCAGTGCGAAAAATAATCGGTGACATAAAGCAGGGTCTGATCCGTGGAAAGAGCGATCCCGTTCGGACTGCGCAGGCCGGTGTCCACAACCTGCTTCTGGCCGTCGGGGCGAACGAGCCACACCCGGTTCTCTCCAGTGCCGGGGTTGGTGGCGTAGAGATTGCCATTGTGGGCTACGAGCAGGTCGTTGGCCGCAAAGCCGTCGGCCACCACCGTGCCCTGGCCTGAAGCATTGCAAGCAATGATCTGCTGGGAGCCGCTCGCGGCGGAATAGAGCCAGCCATCGGGGCCGAAAGCCTGGCCGTTGGCTCGCTTCGTAGCAGATAGAAACAGCACCGGTTTGCCGTCGGCCCCCAGCTTGTAGGTTTTGCTGTTGGGTAAATCCGTGAAAAACACTTCACCTTTGGTGTTAACGGCGGGGCCTTCGGCTGCGGTGTAGCCTTCGCCCACCAGCTCCCAGTTTTCGCCCGGAATGAGAATGGCGCTGAGGCAGGCGTTGCCTGTTTTTCCGGCGGGTTTGACCGGCTGCGGCCAGTCGCGCCAAAGCCAGCGCATGGCATCGGGGAAGAGGGCGTTTGCCTGTTTCAGGTCGTGGCCGCCGGGGCCCCAGACGTGGCGCACATCATAGCCGGAGAAGGTGAGGGCGGAGAGCATCTCCTGATTGGCGATCCACCAGTCGCCGCCGAAGATATTCTGATCATGCGAGCCGTCCTGCATGAAGATGCGGATGGGCTTGGGCTCATACTTGCGGATCAGGTTTTCATAATTGTGACCGCCCCGTAATCCGACGAAGGTGCCGATACAGCTGAAAACCCGCGTGAAAGCGTCGGGTCGTTCCCAGGCCGCCGTGAATGCGCAGATCGCACTGCTGCTCAGGCCGGCGACCAGGCGGTCATTGCCCGAGTGGGAGAGACGGATCGGACGACCATCGGTGGTGGTGCGGCTCTCGATGTCCGGCAACAATTCCTCCAGCAGGAAACGCGCATAGGCATCGCCCAGGCCGTCGTATTCGAAGCTGCGGTTGAACCGGTCCATCGCGGTTTCGGCGTTTGGCGCCTTGACTACGCCCGGGGTGATAAAAACCCCCACGGTCACGGGCATCTCACCCTTGGCGATCAGGTTGTCGAAAACGACCGGGGCGTTGAACTGCATACCGTCCGGGCCGAGATAGACGCAGGCTGGCCGCGCCGGATCATATTGCTTGGGTACATAGACGGTGACTTCGCGCGTTGTGCCTGGATAGATCTGCGATTGGGCAAATTCAAACTTGAGCAGCTCGCCAGTCGGCACGCCGGGCTGCACCTGCGAGTCCGCTCCGAGCGGATATTCGTCGGCGCCATCGGCACCAGGCACCAGGGCCAAAGCAAAAAGCGCTAAGAAAGACCGGAAGCGGCAAGGGGGCAACATGGCGGCGGGGCGGTTAAGTCGTGGTCGTTTCCAGGGGGCCACAGACTCATGGATCGGACATAATAAAACAGTTTGACTAAAGTCAAAACTCATTAATTTTGAGTGCCCCGCCTTTTCACTACAGCCCGCGACAGCGACAGCGAAGCGGCCAGTCCCTCATGATCATGAACAAACTTTCGCGTGCAGTTACAGCCGTCGGTATCTGCTGGCTCGCCGCCACGGCCTTCGCCCAAGACACAGCTGCACCCGCCGTGCCTGCCGCTCCGGTTGAGTTCGGAACACCAGGGATCAAGCTGCAGCCATACGTCATCGATCACCGGCACGGAGCAGACTCGGTCATCGATCTGTCGTTCCTGCATGAGGCGCCGGCGGGGCGCACAGGGTTTGTCCGGGTGGAGAACGGGCACCTCGTAAAGCCAAATGGCGACCCCGCCCGTTTTTGGGGCGTCAATCTTACCGAGTGGACCCCGGGCTCGGCTTCCATTCCCACCAAGGAGGATGCCCCGGTCTGGGCCGCGACGTTGGCCCGTTTCGGGGTCAATCTTGTTCGACTGCACTTCCTGGATTTGCCCACGCCCCGGGGGATGATCGACAGCAAGCAGAACGACAGCCGGCACCTGGATGCCGACCAGCTGGATCGGGAGGATTTCTTCATCGCGGAGCTGTTGAAGCGCGGAATCTATGTGAATTGGAACCTCAACGTTGGCCGGCAATTCAAGGACGGGGATGGCGTGCTCTCCACCAAGGTGGGCAAGGGCCCCTTGCTCTTCGACCGGCGGCTGATCGAGCTGCAAAAGGAATATGCCCGTATGATTCTCACGCACGTCAACCCCTACACCAAGCGCGCCTATCGGGACGATCCCGGGGTGGCCATCGTCGAAATCGTCAACGAGGACGCCATCTATGTCGGCTGGACGGCGGACAGCCCCTATAATCAGGAACTGACCGATCTCTATAACGACTGGTTGCTGCGCAATCTTTCCGCAGCCGAGCTCGCCAGTCTGCGGCAAGCAGCGGGCGTCAGTGGCACCGGCCCGGTTCCGCGATTGAAATGGCCCGAGATCCGCGAAGCACCGGCCGAACGTTACCTGACGGAATGCCGTTATTTCCGGGACCTGCAGCCGGGTTATTTTCAGGAGATGCGAATGTTTCTGACCAAAACACTCGGGGTGAAGAGCCCCGTGGTGGCTACGGCCGATCATTCGCACCGGGATAACGGCTACTATTTAGTCGCCGATACCTCGCTCCTGGACATCGTGGATGGCCACACCTACTGGCAGCACCCGGGTGATCGCACTTATCGCCACGCCCCGATGGTGAACGATCCGCTCAACTCGACAGTGGTGGAACTTTCGCGCACCGCGGTGGCCGGAAAACCCTACACGGTGAGCGAAGTGAACAATCCGTACCCCAGCCAGTTTGGGAGCGAAGGCATTCCCATCCTCGCGGCTTATGCAGGCTTTTTGGATTGGGATGCGGTGATCTGGTATACCTTTGAACCCAAAAAGGACGCCCAGTGGAAACCGTATGTCGGCGACCCGTTTGATTTGTCACTCGATCCGGTGAAGATGCCGCAGATGGCGGCGGGCGCCCTCATGTATCTGCGGGGTGATATCGCACGCGCCAAAGTCACCGTGGAGCGCTCTTATACCCGGCAACAAGTGCTGGAAAACCGGCGGACGGAGGGCCTGGCGCGGCCGCTTTTTACTCCGGGGATTCCGGCCTCGCTGCCCCTGCTGCACGGGTTTCGGGTCAAGTCGCTCGATGGAGAGGCAACGGTGCCGGTCACCGCGCCAACAACGGGACCGTTGACCAATGACACCGGGCAACTCAACTGGTCGGGTTACGCGAACCAGACGGGGGTGGTGACGATTGACAGCCCTAGTTCGCAGGGACTGATCGGTTTTGTGCGTCAGAATGATGTCGGGGTCACCAATCTCACGGCCAATGTTCAGAATAATTTTTGCGCGATTGTCCTGAACTCACTCGACTCCGAGCCGATCGCGCGGGCCGGTCGCCTGCTGCTCACCACGGGAACGCGGGTGGAGAACGAGGGGATGAAGTGGGATTGACGTGACCGCCTGAAACGGAGCCAGGGCTGGTGTTAGTCTGGGCAACCTGAAAGGACCCTAGACCATGAAAGGCAAACGTCACACGACCGAGGACAAGATCCGCATTTTGCGGGCCGCCGATGGCGGCAAGAACATCGTGGAGATCTGCAAGGAGAAGAATATCTCGGAGCAGACCTTCCACCGTTGGAAGCGGCAGTTCGGGATGATGGAGATCCCGGAGGCCCGCCGGCTCAAGGAGCTGGAGAAGGAGAACACCGAGCTCAAAAAGATGCTGGCCGACTCGCTGTTGAAGAACCGCGTGTTGGAGATCGTGAACGCAAAAAAATGGTAAGCCCGGGACACAGGAAACAGATGGCCACCCTCGTCGTGCTCGACGGGGTGTGCTCCGGGCGGGCGGCGTGTCGGTATCTGGGCCTGGGCCGTTCAACCTATCGCTATCTGGCCCGGCCGCCTTGCCCGCAGCGGGAGCGGTTGGTCGTGCGCACGCATGAACTCTCGGCCCTGCATCCGCGTTACGGTTATCGGCGGATCGTGGCCTTGTTGCGGCAGGAAGGCTGGGCCACGAGTCGCAAGCAGGTGCAGCGACTGCGGCGCGCCGAGGGCCTGCGGGTGCCGCCCTCGCGCCGCCGCCAGTCGCGGCGGGGCCTCTCGACCGGCCTGCCCACGCAGGCGACCCATCGCGGTCATGTGTGGACGTGGGACTTCGTCGCTGACGCCACGGTGCATGGGGGCACCTTGCGCATGCTCACGGTGCTCGA
>JANMVS010000525.1:0-1566 GCA_031392885.1 Verrucomicrobiota bacterium | reverse complement strand
TCGACATAGTCAATGCTTCCGTCTTTCGGGTCGACGATCGAGATGCCGCCGCGAAACAGCGTCGCGACCCCCACACGGCCATCGGCCTGCACCGCAAGGCTGTCGACCAACTGGTAGTCGGTCAGTGTGGCGACCAGCCGGCCAGGCAGCAGGCCCTGCGGAGGCTTCAGCACGCCCGGCGAATCAACGTCGAAGGCCCAGATTCGGCTTGTCAGCGACTCTGCCACATACACGATGTTCCCGTCGGGCGACAGACCGATGCCGTTCGGAGTGACCATCGGGAACTTTGCGCGGACGATCCTGGAGCCGTCGGCCTTCGCGTAGTAGATCGCGCCGTGGAACCGCTGGTCGTTGATCGTCTTGCCGAGGTCGGTGAACCAAAAGCCACCCTGCCGGTCGAAGACGATGTCGTTCGGTCCCCGCAGCGGCACGCCATCGCAGGACTCATACAACGTCTCGAACTTTCCAGTGGTCAGGTCCACACGCTGGATCGAGCCCCCTTTCCAGTCATCGGGCGCGCCGTGCGGGCTGAGGTAGCCGCCGGGCAGTTCGGCCCACTTGAAGCCACCGTTGTTGCAGACATAGGCCTTACCGTCCGGGCCGATCGCCGCACCGTTCGGTCCACCACCGAGATGCGCGATCACGTCCGAACCGCCGTCGGCCCGTACCCGGGTGAGCGTCTGGCGCCGGATCTCCACCAGCACGACAGAACCGTCGTCCATCGCGATCGGACCTTCCGGAAATTGAAGCCCTTCAATCAGCGTCTCGAATTCCATGCTTTCTCCCGAAATGAAGCACCCCTGTTACGGCTCACTGCGTATAGCCGCCTCCCCCCTCAAGAGGGCAACACCAGCGCCCCGGTAAAGCCGGCTGCGCGGTCAGAGAGCCAGATGGCGCTTGACGGATTCTCCGGCGGCGTCAAAGTCCTTCCAGCTACCCTCGAACGCGATGCGGCCGGTATTGAGGATGTACACGTAGTCGGTGCACCGGCGCGAGAACCAGATGTTCTGCTCCGAGAGCAGCAGGGCCACGCTGTCCCGGTCGCAGACCTTCTTCACGTCGGCTGCGAGCTGTTCGACGATCAGCGGTGCCAGCCCCTCGGCCGGTTCGTCGAGCAGCAGCAGGCGCGGACGCGCCGCAATCGCGCGCGCCACGGCCAGCATCTGCTGCTGTCCACCGGAGAGCTGCCCTCCAAGGCGATCGGCGATGGGCTGCAGCATGGGAATGTCCGCGATGACTTCGGCAGCGGGAATCGCCGGGCGGGCCTGACTCGCGGCGTGGGCGGCCATCGCGATGTTCTCCGCCACGGTGATGTGGGTGAAGATGCGGCGGTCCTCTGGCACGAGCGCCAGCCCGAGGCGGGCGCGCCGGAAGGCCGGCAGGTCATCCAGCGGTTTGCCGTCCCACGCCACCCGGCCGCTGATCCGGGGCTCGCCATTCATGATGCTCTTGAGCAGCGTCGTCTTGCCGGCCCCATTGCGCCCGAGGACGGAGACACGGGCACGCTCGGCAACCTTCAGATTGATGTCATGCAGGATATGGCTGTCCCCATACCAGGCATGGAGC
>JANMVS010000517.1:0-10230 GCA_031392885.1 Verrucomicrobiota bacterium | reverse complement strand
CCTTGATCAGCAAGGCCAGCCGGGTCAGCAGGGAAACCGCCAGAAAGATGACGAAGAAAATAATCAGCCCACCGTGAAGACGGATGTGCTGACGGTGAAACGCGGGGGGGAGTACACCGTCGGGGGGAGGCAAGGGGGGGGCGGTGCCGGGATTATTCGCGGGCGCAGTGTCGGGAGATAAGTATCCGAAGACAAGATCGCGTCGTCACTCCGACCTTCTTTTCCCACTCCCGCCGATTAACTCGCGGCAGGAGGCACGACCACAGCGAGGCCGCCGTGGCTCCAGCGAGCAGCCGGCGGGAGCGCCTTTCAACCCCGCCCGCGGGTTTGAAATGCCCCGGGGCTCGCTCGTGAAATTATTTGCTTAACCGTTGCCGCAGCAGCAAGGCGGTGAGCAGCACGGTGCCGGCCCCGGCGGCAAACCAAACGGGCACCGTGTGCCGGGTCTCCGCAAACCCGATGCCGAGTGCCGAACCGCCCCAGCCCGCCACGGCATAAACCAACGCGGCCAACCCGGGGCGCAGACTGCGCGCGGGATAAAATACCAGGGCGACCGAATAGACCGATACTCCTGCCGTGTAGCACAGCGCCGCTTCGGCCAGGACGTGCCGCCCCGCGGCCAGCAGAAAACACGCGGTGAGCAGCAACCCTGCGGCCAACAACACCGTCCGGCCCACCCAGCGCCGATCCAGGGCATAACCCGCCAGCAACGCTGCCAGGAAGTGCATGCCGGCGTTTACTTCCAGCCGCCAGGCTCCGCTCCATGTTTCGTTCTTTAGAGTCGGCGTGTGTTGAATGATGTAGAAAGCGGCGGAATCGAGACACACGAGAGTAAAAAAAATCAGCACCCACATCACCACTCCCGGCTTCGCGTAATCAAATCCTTGCGGCCGGCCTTCCGTCGCGCGCAAATCCAGACCGGCCGCCGCCAGCCCGCCGGCTCCGGCCAGGAGCAGCGCCCACCCCGCCTGTCGGGACGGTCCGGCGTTGAAGATCACCGGCAGATTGCAAAACGCGTAAGCCAGGCCGGTGCCGAGCCCGATGATGGTGCCGAGCCGTTCGCCACCCACCGCCGGCCGCAGCATACCGGCCAAAGTCACGGTCGTCAGCCCAACCCCCCAGCCCACCAACAGCGCCACCCCGTAATAGAGCGCCAGCGGTCCGCCGAGGAGCAAGAGCCCGGCGGCGGCGGCACTCAGGGCGAAGCCTGTCGCAAGCAGACGCCGGCTTCGATCCGGTGTGAACCGTTGCGCCGCCAGGATGCTGCCGATTATTCCTGCCAGTCCCATCACCGCCAGCACCGGCTTCATCACCTCCGGCTCATCGCCCGTCACCGTCTGCAGGGCCTTTAAAAAGCCGAACTGGGCGAAAAGCAGGAAATACGCATAGGTGGCCGCCACCGCGGTCACCGCCGCGAAGATCACTTTTTTTCCCGGCCTGAATTCCTGGACCGCCATGTTGCGTCTTATGGCACATCAAGTTGCGCGAGCCGCCGGAAACCGCTAGAGAAAAATACTTGCACCCCGTCCCCCCAGCCCCCATCACCTCGCCCCTCAGCCCATGGTTCCCAACCATCACCATCATCACGAGTGCTAGCCTTCCCCGCACGGGCAGGCCGGAAGCGCCTTGCCCGTGGCTGATGGATTCAATTTCCCAAACCCCGGCAGGTTCATCCAGCCGGGGTTTCGTTTTTCCGGAGCCCTTTCCCGCCCGATCCGTTATCGCGCTTAACCTCCCCCTCATCTCTAAATTTTTTTCCCATGCCCGCCACCACCGCCTCCAACCGCCTCCGCCTTGCCGTCCAGAAAAGCGGCCGGCTTTCCACTGATTCACTCGAACTGCTCGCGAGTTGCGGCATCCGCGTGAAATCACCCAAGGAACGCCTGCTCCTGCACTCGGACAACTTCCCGATCGATCTGCTCTTTGTCCGCGATGATGACATTCCCCAGTTGGTCATGGACGGCGTCTGCGATCTCGGGATTGTCGGCACCAATGTCCTGGAGGAAGCCGCGTTGGAGCGCCGCACCAACGGCACCGCGGGTGGCTACTTCATCGAGCGCCCGCTCGATTTCGGCGGCTGCCGCCTCGCCCTCGCCCTGCCCGAGGAGAAACCCTACGCCGGCGCCAAGGACCTGCAGGGCCTGCGCATCGCCACCTCCTACCCGCAGCTGACGAAACGCTTTCTGGCCGAGCAGAAAATCACCGCCGAGGTCGTTTACCTCAGTGGCTCCGTGGAGATCGCCCCGCGCCTCGGGCTGGCCGACGTCATTTGCGACCTCGTCGCCAGCGGTTCCACCCTCGAGGCCAACAAGCTCCGCGCGGTCGAGACGATCTTCCAAAGTACCGCCGTGCTCTTGCGGAATGCGCGGGAACTCCCGGCGGAAAAAACCCACACCCTGGAAATCCTGCTGCGCCGCATCGACGGCGTCCAGAAGGCCGCCGGCACCAAATACATCATGCTCCACGCCCCCAAGGCGTCCCTGGCGGAAATCAAGCAACTCCTCCCCGGCTCGGAAAATCCCACCATTCTCCCGCTCGCCGGCGACGACACCAAGGTCGCCCTGCACGCCGTCTGCTCGGAAGCCGTCTTCTGGGAAACCATGGAGTCCCTGAAGAAAGCCGGCGCCAGCAGCATTCTGGTGCTGCCCATCGAAAAAATGATGCTCTGACAATAATCTTACTCTTTCTCGTAATCATACCCGTTCTCCGTGTTTGACCAGGGAGATATCGAGAAAGAGAACGAGAACGACTGAATCCCCGTGCAACCCCTCCTCTGGAAAAAACTCTCCGCGCCGCAGCGCACCGCCGCCCTCCGCCGTCCGGCGCAGACCGCCCAACCGGCGGTGGCCGCCGCCGTGCGCGTGATCGTGGCCGAGGTGCGCCGCGCCGGTGACGCCGCCCTCCGCCGCCTGACGAAAAAGTTCGACGGCATCACGCTGCGTGCGCTGCGCGTGACCGCCGCCGAATTCGCCGCGGCCGAGGCCAACCTGGGTCGCGCGGACAAAGCCGCCCTGCGCACCGCCTATCTTAACCTCCACACCTTTCACGCCGCGCAGCGCATCAGCGACCTTCGCCTCGAAACGCAGCCCGGGATCATTTGCGAAAAAACCTCGCGCCCGATCGACCGGGTCGGCCTCTACGTCCCGGGCGGGAGCGCCCCGCTGCCTTCCACGGCGCTCATGCTGGGCGTGCCGTCGCAGCTCGCCGGCGGCACCGTCCGCGTCCTCTGCACGCCCCCCGACAAATCCGGCGCGATCAACCCGTGGATCCTGTGCGCCGCGCAACTCTGCGGCCTCACCGAAATTTACAAGGTCGGCGGTGCGCAGGCGATCGCGGCCATGGCCTACGGCACCGCGAGCATCCCGAAATGCGACAAACTCTTCGGTCCGGGCAACGTCTTTGTCACCGAGGCCAAGCAGCAGGTCTCCTCGGCTGCCGATGGGGCCGCGATCGACCTGCCCGCCGGGCCGTCCGAGGTGCTGGTCATCGCGGACAATCGCGCCCACCCCGCGTTCGTCGCCGCCGATCTGCTCTCCCAAGCCGAACATGGTCCGGACTCGCAAGTGGTGCTCGTCACCTTCGCGCCATCCTTCGCGCGCCGCGTCCTGGCCCAGTTGGAAAAACAGCTCACGGATTTACCGCGCGCCACGATCGCCCGTCGCGCCCTGGCCCGCAGCCGGATTTTTATCGCCGCCACGCGCGACGAGGCGGTGGAAATTGCGAATCGTTACGCCCCCGAGCACCTCCTCTTGCAGGTCGCCCGGCCGCGCGCGCTGCTGGCCGGTATCAGCACCGCGGGCTCGGTGTTTCTCGGCGACCTGACCCCCGAGTCACTCGGCGACTATGCCAGCGGCACCAATCACGTTCTGCCAACTTACGGCTGGGCCCGGGCCTGCAGCGGACTGGGACTCGCTGATTTTCAACGCACCATGACGGTGCAAACCGCCAGCCGCGCCGGCTTGCAAAAACTCGGCCCGGTCGTCGAGCGCCTCGCCCTCGCGGAAGGCCTCGCCGCCCACCAGCGCGCCGTGCGCGTGCGCCTGAATGCTTTGGGTCGGGCGGAGCAGCCCGCTCCGCCGCGAACCCAACGGCGCACCGGGCCGGTGCGCCCCACCTCATGACACCCGCTTCCGTCCTCCAATTGGTTCGCCCTGACATCCTCGCGCTGTCGGCCTACAGCTCCGCGCGCAAGGAGTCCCAGGGCGGCCGCGTCTGGCTCGACGCCAACGAAAACCCCAGGACGCCCGCGGCGTCTTTGCCCTCCGTCGCCTTGGCGCAGGAGGGCAACCTGAACCTCAACCGCTACCCTGAACCGCAACCGGCCGCCCTTGTCGCGCAACTCGCCGCGCTTTATGGCGTCACACCCGCCTCAGTGTTGGTGACCCGCGGCTCGGACGAGGGAATTGATCTGCTCCTGCGCACCTTCTGCCGCGCCGGCCAGGACGCCATTCTCATCACGCCGCCGACCTACGGCATGTATGTCGTCGCCGCCGGGATCCAAGGAGCGCGCACGATCACCGTGCCGCTCATCCGGGAAAATAACTTCGCGCTCGATCCCGCGGCGGTGCTCCGGGCGGTTACGCCCGAGGTGAAGCTTGTCTTCCTCTGTTCACCCAACAACCCGACGGGCGGTTTGCTCGATCGCCCTGCCGTATTATCCATCGTGCGGACGCTCGCTCGTCGCGCCATTGTGGCGGTCGACGAAGCCTACCTTGATTTCTCCGGCCAGCCGAGTCTGGCCGCCGAGATTGCGGCGAATCCCAATTTGATTGTCCTCCGCACGCTCTCCAAGGCCTTTGGCCTCGCCGGCGCCCGTGTCGGCACCACCCTCGCCGATCCCGCCGTGATCGCCGTGCTGCAAAAGGTCATCGCGCCCTACCCGGTGCCGACGCCCGTGCTGCAGGCCGCGCTCGTCGCGCTCTCTCCCGCCGGGCTGGCCGCCGCGCACGCTTCCGTCTCCACGCTGGTGGGTGAGCGCGCCCGCCTCGTTAAAGCACTGACCAAGCTGCCGGCGGTGAAGCGCGTCTGGCCGAGCGCCGCCAATTTCCTGCTCGTCGAGGTCGCCGACTCCGCCCGCATCATGGCCGCCGGCCGGACCGCGGGCGTCATCTGGCGCGACCGCAGCAAGGACGTTTTCAATCATATCCGCATCACCATCGGCACCGCCGAGGAAAACAACGCCACCCTGGAGGTCTTGTCCCGTGTCTAAAAAAATCCTGTTCATCGACCGCGACGGCACGCTCATCACCGAGCCGTTCGACCAGCAAATCGACCGCCTCGACAAGTTCGCGCTCGAACCCGACACCATCCCCGCCCTGCTGCGGCTGCGCGACGCCGGTTGGACCTTCGTCATGGTCACCAACCAGGACGGCCTTGGCACCCCCAGCTTCCGGGAGGAGGAATTCAAGCCGCTGCAGAAACTGTTGCTCGATATTCTCGCCTCCCAGGGCCTCGCCTTTGAGGCGGTGCGCGTGTGCCCGCACACCGCCGCCGACCGGTGCGATTGCCGCAAACCCAAGCTCGGCCTGCTCGCGGACTACATGAAGTCCACCGACTGGTCCCGCGAGCAATCGGCGGTGATCGGCGACCGCGAGACCGACCTGCAGCTCGCGCAGAATCTCGGAATTCGGGGCCTGCGTTACGACCGCCAGATCCTCGGCTGGACGGAAATTGCCCGCCAGCTCGTCGACGCCCCCCGTCGCGCCACCGTGGTCCGCCACACCAAGGAGACCAAGATCACCGTCGCGGTTGATCTCGACCAGGCCGCGCCCGCCCACCTTGCGACCGGCCTCGGTTTTTTCGACCACATGCTCGAGCAGATCGCCAAAAATGCCGGCATCAGCCTGACGATCAAGTGCGACGGTGATCTTGAGATCGACGAACACCACACCGTCGAGGATGTCGGCATCGCGCTTGGGCAGGCGCTCAAGCAGGCCATCGGGGACAAACGTGGGATCGGCCGCTACGGTTTCGTCCTGCCGATGGACGAGGCCCAGGCCCAGGTCGCCCTCGACCTCAGCGGGCGGGCGCATTTTACCTTCGCGGGAAAATTTCCCCGGGAGATGGTGGGCGAACTGCCGACCGAACTTGTGGCGCACTTCTTCCGTTCGTTGGGCGACGCGCTGGCGGCGACGCTGCAGATGAGCGTTACCGGGGACAACACCCACCACATGGTCGAGACGCTGTTCAAGGGTTTTGGCCGCGCCTTGCGTCCCGCCATCGCGCGCGGCGCCGGCAGCGAGATTCCCAGCACCAAGGGCGTGCTCTGATGTGGGTTGATTTACAGATTGGCGCAGGAGCGCCGGTGGGGACGGACCGCCGGGCCGTCCGCGATTATCCTTTCGGCGCGCCCCGCGGTCGAGGCGCCGGCCCTCGTCCCGGTCGCGCCCGACCACACGCGGGCCAAAAGCCATGCTAGCCATCGTCGACAGCGGTGGAGCCAACATCGCCTCGGTGCGCTTCGCGCTCGAGCGGCTCGGCCTTACGAGCGAGCTTACCGCCGATCCCGCGGTCATCCGCTCGGCTGAGCGTGTTATCCTCCCCGGCGTTGGTTCCGCCAACGAAGGCATGCGCAAACTGCATGAACGCGGCCTGGTCGAGTGCGTGCGCGCCCTGACTCAACCTGTGCTCGGCGTCTGTCTCGGCATGCAGCTGCTCTTCGAATCCTCCGCGGAGGGTCCGACCGAGACGCTCGGCTTGATTCCCGGCCGCGTGGCACGGCTGCCCGACTCGCCGGGCATCTCGGTGCCGCACATGGGCTGGAACACGGTCCTCTGCGGCCGGAACCCCGGCTTGCTCGACGGGATCGAGGCCGACGCCCGCTTCTACTTCGTGCACAGTTATGCCGGTCCGGTAAACGCCTTCACGGTCGCCAGCTGCGACCACGGCACGCCGTTCGCGGCGATGGTCCAGCGCGGTAATTTTTTTGGCGTCCAGTTCCACCCCGAACGCTCCGGGGTCGCCGGGGCGCGGCTCTTGAAAAACTTCGTGGAGGGACGGGTATGAAGCTTCCCCGCCGAACACTCATTTTGTGTCATCCTGAGCGGCGCGAAGGATCCATCACGATGTGCCCCAGCGATTGTGCCGATGGATTCTTCTCTGCATTCAGAATGACAAACAAGCTTTCCCCATGATCATCTACCCCGCCATTGATCTGCGCGGCGGCCGCGTCGTACGCCTCACCGAGGGGAAATTCGACCAGGAAAAATCCTACGGCGACGATCCCCTCGCCGTGGCGCAGGGCTTCAAAGCCGCCGGCGCGACCTGGCTGCATGTCGTCGATCTCGACGGCGCCAAGGACCCCGCGCAGCGCCAGACCGCCCTGGTCAATAAAATCGCCCGCGACAGCGGCCTGCGCGTCCAAACCGGCGGCGGCATCCGCGACGAGTCCCAGATCTCCACCCTGCTCAAGGCCGGCGTCCAGCGCGTGATCGTCGGCAGCCTCGCCGTGCACCAGCCCGATCTCGTGCGCGGCTGGCTGCAATCCTTTGGCCCCGAGACGATCATCCTCTCGCCCGACGTGCGCCTCGATGCGAACGGCATTCCCCGCATCGCCGCGGCGGGCTGGCAGGAGACAACCGGCGTCGCGCTGGATGATCTGCTCAACCGCTATCTTTCCGCCGGGCTGGTCCACATTCTCTGCACCGACATCAGTCGCGACGGCAAGCTGACCGGACCCAACTCCGCGCTCTATGCGCAGCTGGTGAAACGTTTCCCCTCGCTCGAGATCCAGGCCTCGGGCGGCGTCGCGTCGCTCGACGACCTGCGCGGGCTGCAAGGCACCGGCGCCGCCGGCGCGATCGTCGGCCGCGCGCTCTACGAGAACAAATTCAGCCTGCAGGAGGCATTATCTGTGTAGGAGCCTGCTTGCAGGCGATTCGTTACTATCGCGAACCATCCACCTTCCCATCGCCTGCAAGCAGGCTCCTACCTATAACTTCCCGTGCTGGCCCGCCGTATTATTCCCTGCCTCGACGTGCGCGATGGTCGCGTGGTCAAGGGCACCCAGTTTCGCGACCACGAGGTCGTGGGCGACATCATCGAACTGGCCCGGCGCTACCGGGACGAGGGGGCCGATGAATTGGTGTTCTACGACATCACCGCCAGCAGCGACGGCCGCACGGTTTCGACCGACTGGGTCACTCGCGTGGCCCGGGTGCTCGACATTCCCTTTTGCGTGGCCGGCGGCATTCGCTCGCTCGACGGCGCGCGGCAAATCCTGCACGGCGGCGCCGACAAGATCTCCATCAACTCCCCCGCGTTGGATATTCCCGCGCTGATCACCGAGCTCGCCCATGAGTTTGGTTCGCAATGTGTCGTCGTCGGCATCGACAGCCGGCAGGAAGGGACCGACTACTTTGTGAAGCAATACACTGGCGACCCCGACAAGACCCGCGCCACGCGCTGGCGTACGCTCGCGTGGGCGGTTGAGGCGCAGAAGCTCGGTGCCGGCGAAATTGTGCTGAACTGCATGAACCAGGACGGCATGCGTCAGGGCTACGATCTCACGCAGCTCAAGCGGGTGCGCGCCGTGCTCACGATTCCCCTGGTCGCCTCGGGCGGGGCGGGCGCGCCGGAACACTTCCGCGACGTGTTCCGCGACGCCGGAGTCGACGCCGCGCTCGCCGCCTCCGTGTTCCACCGCGGTGCCATTCCGATTCCAGAACTCAAAGCCTACCTTCGCCAAGAAGGTGTCTCTATTCGCACCTAAACCCATTCTTTGGAGGGTCCGTCTCCCGACGGACCGCGGCCGGTCGGGAGACCGGCCCTCCACCCAAACCCATGAAGACTCCCAAAATCGACTGGAAGAAAACCGCCGGCCTCGTGCCGGTCATCGTGCAGGACGCCGCCACGTTACAGGTGCTCATGCTCGGCTACATGAATCCCGCCGCCCTGAAGCAGACGCTGCACACCAAAAAGGTGACCTTCTTCAGCCGCAGCAAGCAGCGGCTCTGGACCAAGGGCGAGTCGTCGAAGAATTTCCTGCATTTGGTCAGCCTCGCGGTTGATTGTGACAACGACACCCTGCTCGTCACCGCCCGGCCTGACGGTCCGACCTGCCACCGCGGCACCCCCAGTTGCTTTGGCAACGGCGGTCCCAGTGGCGTCGGTTTCCTCGCGCAACTCGACCAAGTCGTGGCCGCCCGCCTCAAGGGCGGCGACAAGCACAGTTACACCGTACGCCTGGCCAAGGAAGGCGTCGCCCGCGTCGCGCAGAAGGTGGGCGAGGAAGGCGTCGAAACCGCCCTGGCCGCCCTGAGTGCGAGCGACAAGGAGTTCTCCGGCGAAGCCGCCGACCTGCTCTACCATCTTATCGTGCTGCTGCGCGTGAAAAAACTATCGCTCCGCGATGCCCTCGCCGTGCTCGAAAAGCGACACGCGCCGAAGCGGTGAATTGCGGAGGACCCGCCTAGCCCGGATATTTCACCCTCTTCGCGCAACCGATACCACACCCGGTGCCAAATCTTTTCCGCATTCCCGGCTGCTCGGGGTATCCGGGCTAGCATTACACTGTTAGGTGCCAAGCCGCGCCTCTGGACTGGCCGATATTGTGGGCGAGGCGCCTGACTGGCTGGTCCGGCCTCGGCCACGCCGGGGTTGTAACTGCGGCGACTTCGCCCCACTTGTCCAGCACCCGTCTGTGATGTCCCCGCTTCGCCTCCTCCCCGCCATTATTTGCCTGCTCGGCTGGGCGTCCGCCGTGGCCGCCCCCAAGGAAACCGGCCCGCGCACCGGCCGCTGGGCGCACGAGGACCAAGCGGTCAAGCCCGACAGTCGCATCACGTGGGGCCGGCTGGAGAACGGTTTCCGTTATGCCCTGCTGCCCCACCGGGGCGTGCCGGAACGCGTGGCCATGAAGCTCATCGTGCTGACCGGCTCGGCGGACGAACGGCCGGACGAGCTGGGGCTCGCCCATTTCATCGAACACATGTCCTTCCACGGCACGCGTGAAATGGACGAGAACGCGATGCTGTCACTCTTCCGCCGGGCGGGCTTGGAATACGGCAGCGACGTGAACGCTGTCACCACGTTTGACTTCACGACCTACAGCCTTGATTTCCGCGAAAACAAAGCGGCGCTGCTGGCCGACGGCGTGCGCTGGTTTCGCGGTGTCGGCGACGGCGTCACCTTTGCCGCGAGTGACATCGAACGCGAGCGGCGCGTGATCTTTGCGGAAAAGCGCAGCCGCGACAGCCTGGCCGACCGGCAGATGCAGGCGTCCTTCCCGGT
>JANMVS010000510.1:0-2083 GCA_031392885.1 Verrucomicrobiota bacterium | reverse complement strand
CTCTTCAAGGAGGCCAACGTCACCTTCGACTACACCGTCGAGTCCGTCCTGCAGAAGGACAGCCTCGCCATGACCGCCGAGGACCGTGACCTGATCCGCCAGCGCGTCGAGGCGTCGCCCGAGCGCCTCATCCTCATCACCCACGGCACCGACACCATGACGGCCACGGCCGCCCGCCTCGAGGGCATCAAGGACAAGGTGATCGTCTTAACCGGCTCGATGCTGCCCGCGCGTTTCCGCACCAGCGACGCCCTCTTCAACCTCGGCTGCGCCGTCGGCGCGCTGCAGGTGCTGCCCGCCGGCATCTACATCGCCATGAACGGCCAGCTCGCCCCGGCCCACAGCGTCAAAAAAAACCGCGCGGAAAGCCGCTTCGAGCCGCGCGGCTGATTTCCGCAGCGGGCGACGGCAACGGCTAACCTGGATATTTCATGCTCATGCCGGTGAAATTTTTTGCCACAGAGGGCACGGAGCCGAGCCACAGAGCGCACAGAGTAAACAAGCTGTTTGGCTCTGTGCACTCTGTGTCGGCCCTCTGTGTGCTCTGTGACTCATGCCTTGGATGGATCAAAGTATGAAATTTCCGGGCTAAGCCGGCCGCATCCGCCCGTTGGCTTCCCTTCCCCGGGATCTGGGAGTCAAGTTTTCCGGTGGAAAATATTTACTCCGGCAAGCCGCTTGCCTGCCGGCAGAAGCGGAAAGCCGCTCTTTCAGTTTTTGACCGGCCCCGCGCGCGGCCAAAACGTCGCGCGCATGCCGCTCCGTTGCCTCGCCGTCGATTTCAACTCCTTCTTCGCCTCGTGCGAACAGCAGGAGCGGCCGGAACTGCGCGGTCAACCCCTCGGCATCGTGCCCGTGCTGGCGGCCACCACGTGCTGCATCGCCGCCAGTTATTCCGCCAAGGCCCGGGGCGTGCGCGTCGGCACCGGCCTCGCCGACGCCCGTCGCCTCTGCCCCGACATCCAGCTCGTCCAGCAGCGGCCGGCCGTCTACATCGACTACTCCCGCCGGCTGCGCGCCATCATCGAGTCGTGCCTGCACATCACCGCGGTCCGCTCCATCGACGAGGTGGAGTGCGACCTCACCGCCACCTTCGCCCCGCGTGAGCAGGCCCTCGCCGTGGCCCGGGCGATCAAGACCCGCATCGCCCGCGAGATCGGCCCCTGCCTGACGAGCTCCATCGGCATCGCGCCCAACTGGATGCTGGCGAAGATGGCCACCGACCTGCAGAAGCCCGACGGCCTCGTCGTGCTGGAGGACGCCGACCTCCCGGCGAAGCTCCTCGGGCTCAAGCTGCGGGATTTTCTCGGCGTCGGCGAACGGATGGAGGCCCGCCTGCTCGCCCACGGCATCGACACCGTCGAGAAATTCTACGCCGCCCCCCAGGCCCGGCTGCGCGGCGTCTGGGGCGGCATCGAGGGAGCGCGCATGCACGCCCGGCTGCGCGGCGAGGCCATCCCCCTGCCTGTGGAGAAAAACCAGACCATCGGCCACTCGCACGTCCTGCCACCTTATCTCCGCACCGGGCCGAAGTCCCACGCCGTCCTGCACCACCTCGTGCAAAAGGCCGCCATGCGCCTCCGGCACATCGGCCACTACGCCGGCGCGCTGGTGCTGTCGCTGGATTACTACGACGACGTCCATTGGAGCGGCGAGCTGCGGTTCAACGAGACCCAGGACACCCTGCATTTCACCTCGGCCCTCAATCAGCTCTGGGCCCGGCGCCCCGCCGCCCTGCAACGACGGGCGCCGTTCCGCGTCGGAATCGTGCTCACGCGACTGCTGGCGATGACCGGTCACACGCCCGACCTTTTCCACCACGAGCGGGACGACGCCCGCGAACGGCTCCATCACGCCGTGGACACGCTCAACCAGACCTTCGGCCACGGCTCGGTCTATTTCGGCGCCGCCCACGGCGTGCAGGAATCCGCCCCGATGCGCATTTCCTTCACCTGCATCCCCACACCCGAGCTGGAGGAAATCGATCCGAGCAGGGCGAGACGGGTGCGACCCAAGAAGCCAGCATCGCCCGAGCTGGACGATTCCGGGAATTAGCCATTAGAAGGCAACACCTGTGCCGGAT
>JANMVS010000493.1:0-11020 GCA_031392885.1 Verrucomicrobiota bacterium | reverse complement strand
ACCCAGGCTGGTGTTCCGTGACACAGCCTTTGCGGAAATATTGGTTCGGCTGACATGATCGCATTCAACCCGCCCGGAGGTCGGGTTCCACCTCCCATCCATTTCCAGCCCGGCAGTTTGAAGCCTTCCATCCGGCTCTTCACTTCTTGGAGGAAGGCGGCGGCCGCGGCGCCGCAGTATGCCCGATCAAGGTATCGCCAGCCGCCGGTATTCACCGGGCTTGAGTGACAACGCAGCCTGCTGAATAAGCGCGCCGGCCGCGAGAATCCGGCGCAGGTCGTTGGTGGCAAGCTCCAGGATCGCACTCTTCCGGTCCGCCAGGTTCTGTTGGTAGCGGATGCCTTGGTCGGCGGTGACGAACAGATCGAATTCCGCCTCCGCCTGCCGCAGGAGTTCGCCGTTCTTGATCCCCGCCCAGCCGCGCTGCTGCGTCGTCGCGCACTCGTGGCCGGCCGGCAGTTTGTGCAGCGGCCACGGCACCCATTCGTCCAGCAGTAACCTCATGCGGTCAACAAGGCGGACTCGGAACGCTCCAGCACCCGGAGAGCCATTTCCCGTTTCACCGTGGGAAAGCACTCCAGGAATTCATCCAGCGTGCAGTTTGATTCGAGATAGTCGAACAGCGAGCGCACCGGCACCCGCGTGCCCTTGAACACGGGCGTGCCCCCGAGAATGTCGGGATCGACGGTGATGAGGTCGGTGGCGGTCATGGGCGCAATCTACCCGAATACCGCGCCCTGTAAAGCCGGGGTTCGCGCCACCCCGACTCACCCCGGCAGCTTGAAGCCTTCCATCTGGCGTTTCACTTCCAGCACAAAAGCCGCGGCGCCGGCGCCGTTGACGACTTTGTGGTCGAACGTGAGCGACAGGGTGATGACCTCGGCGGGATGGATGACGCCACCGTCATTGATCAGGCGCTCGTGCGCCGAGCCAATGAAGAGCGTCGCCATGGCCGGCGGCACCACGATCGGCGTGGCGCTTTCGATCCCGAACGCGCCGAGACTGGTGAGGTTCACCGGCGCCTGCACGTCGCTGAGTTTGCCGGCGCGGGTTTCCTCGAGGGCCCGGCCGTAGGCGGCGGCAAATTCGGTCCATGAAAGTTTGTTCGCCCCCGTGATGGGCGCGGTGGCGAGCCGGTCGCCCTCGAGCGCCACGGCCACCCCGGCGTCAAAATCGATCGTCTCGATGATGGTCCCGTCCTTGTGGACCAGACAACGGAAGGCCGCGTGCTTTTCCTGCGCGCGCACGACGCACCACGCCATCATGGCCGAGGGCGACGCGGCGGACTTGCCGTCCCGCCGCTTGGCCGCCTCGCGCGCGCGGCGCAGGGCGTCCCACCGCACATCCATCAGCATGGTGGCGGGGACAACGGCATCGAGCCGCTTGGTGATGGCCGGATGCAACGCGGGCGGACGGATATTGCCTTTCATGGGAACGGAGGGGATTGAGAGCGGTTTTGGCCGGTCGGGGTTTATTCCCGACGTGTCGGGCGTAAAGCCCGACCTGCTCGGAGCGGCACTGGCGGCTTTCGCCACATTTGTAGCCGGGGTCGCTGACCCCGGTCCGGGGCCACCGGCCCCGGCTACAGATTTCAGCGCCCCTTCCACCGGCAGGGCGGCCACACTCGCCGCGTCGCCGGTGACGAGCGCGATCGCCTGGCCAATCAGCACCGTGTCATCGAGCCTGATCTGCCACGCCTTGAACCGGCCGGCAAAGGACGCCTCGATCGGATAGACGGCCTTGTCGGTCTCGACCTCGCACAACACATGGTCGTGGGCCACGACGTCGCCGGCTTGCTTGTTGAGCGCCACCACGCGGGCGGAACGCAGACCCTCCCCCATGAGGGGGACGCGGACAATGATGTCGTTCGTGCCGGGCATGACGGAATTTTGCGGCCCATGCGAACGGTCGGTTGCAGGAGGGGCTTTATGCCCCGATTCGTTGGCGGGTAAATCGGGGCGTAAAGCCCCTCCTACAGGCAATGCCTCCCCGCGGGCGACGTTCAGCCCCACAGTGCGCCAGATGGCGTCGAGGATGCGCGGCACGTCAGGCAAGGCCGCGTACTCATAGATGGGGTTGTAGCCGATCATCACGTTCGCCTTCGAAACGAGCACGGGCGGCGCCTTCAAGGCGGCCCACAAGTCGGGCTGGCTGATGAGATGGGTGATGATCATCTGGCCGACGGAGCACGCCTCGCCGTCCTCCTGCACCACGATGAGCCGGCCCGTCTTGCGCACCGACGCCTCGATCGTCGCCTGGTCCCATGGCGCGATGGAACGCAGGTCGATCAGGTCCACGCCCACCTCGCCCCGCAATTCCGCGATGGCCTCGTGGGATTTCTCCATGGTATTGCCCCACGCGACGAGGGTGAGATCATCGCCCTCGAGGCAGCGGCGCGCGGAACCGAGCGGAATGGAAACCACGGGCTCCGTCAGCACCTTCTCCGCCCACAACATGTGCTTGGGCGCCAGAAATAAGGTGATGTCCTCCGCATGCATGGCGGTCCACAGCAGGCCCGCGGCATCCTCGGGCGTGGAGGGGATGACGATGTTGATGCCGGGAAAATGCGCGAACACGGACTCGTTGGCCTGCGAGTGCCAGAGGCCGCCGCCGGGCAGGTAGGCGCCGTAGGGCGCGTAAAACACCGCCGGCACTTTCCATTCGCCGTTCGAGCGCCAGCGGAGGTTGCAGAGATTTGAAACAAGCTGGTTGAAGCCGGGAAAACTGAAATCAATGAACTGCAGCTCGAACACCGGTCGGCGCCCGTAGAGCGCGAGACCGCCCGCGACCCCGAAAATCGTGGACTCGGCCAGCGGCGAATTGAACACCTGCTCGGGAAAATCCGTCGAGAGTTTTTGCGTGAGCCGGAAGACGCCACCCTTCGGATCCTCCACGTCCTCCCCAAAGATCATGCGACCGGGGTCAGCGTCGAGCCCGGCCCGCAGCGTCCGGTTGATCAAGTCACCCATGCGGTACTTGCCGGGCGGGAAGAGCTGCTCGTTTAAGACGGGGCCCGGTCCGGTGACGTCAAGCAACAGCTCGTCGGCCCGCGGGTCGGCGGCCTTCTCCGCGGCGAGATATTCCGCGCGCACCTTCTCCTTCATCTTCTCCTCCCAGGCCGTGAATTGCGCGGCGGTGAGCTCACCCGCCCTGATCATCCGGTCCTTGAGGATGCGGATGGGATCGGATCGTTCCATCGCCGCAATGTCCGCCTTCGACCGGTAGAGCGTGTGGTCATCGGAGCTGGTGTGGCTGGCCAGCCGCTCCAGCTTGCACCAGAGCAGCGCCGGGCCCTGGCCCTTGCGCAGGCGGGCCAGCGCCTGCTGCGTCGCGAGGTGCACGGCCTCCGGGTCGGAACCGTCGACTTGCTGCCACTGCGCCGGGTTGAGCACGGCCAGCGCGAGCGGGTTGGTCAGCCGCGTGGACGTGGAAATGCCGTAGGCGTTGTCCTCAACCAGAAAGAGCACCGGCAGTTTGCGTTCCAGCGCGAAGCTCACGGCCTCGTAGAAATCGCCCTGGCGGGTCGCCGCGTCGCCGATGGTGGTGACGACGACGCCCGGCTGGGCGTCCAGCTGCAGGCCCCAGGCGATGCCGCAGGCGGGCAGGAGCTGCGACCCGAGGGGGGTCGGCACACTGACGATGTTCAACGCCCGGGCCGAAAAGTGCGACGGCATCATGCGACCCCGCGAGGCGGACTCGCGCTTGGCGAAATACTCCAGCGCCAAATGGCTGGTCGTCAGGCCGCGCCCCATGCACAGGCCGCGATCCCGATAATAGGGGACGATGAAGTCGCCGTCGCGGAGCTGCGCGCCGAGCGCGCTGAGCGCCTCGTGGCCGCGGCCCGAGACATGAAAATGCCCCTTGCCCTGCCGGTTCAGGCTTTCCTCGCGCAGATCGCCCTGACGGCTTTCCAGCATCGTCAGCAGCAGGTGGCGCTTCTGTTCTTGGTTCAGGGTGGCAGCGGGGGCCATGGCGTGGTTACGGCGGCAAAGTTCCCAGCAAATATTACGGGACGGCAACGCATTTCGAGCCGCCGGGAAGCCCGTGCGATCATTGATTCATTCGCGCTGGGTTTGATACCCCGGAGCTTGCCGTGGACCGTGAGCATGGTGAGTCAGCGTTCGTTTGATCAAAGGCCCCGGAGCTTGCTCCGGGGATCATTGCTTGGGTCAGCCGGCGAACAGCCCGATGGACCGGGCATAGCGCATCAGGCCGCCGCGGAAGGCCGGGAAGCCCACGCCCATCAGCAGCGCCAGATCGGCCTCTTCGGGCGTCTTGAGTACACCCTCGGCCAGGACGCGTTTTGTTTCCTCGATCATCACCCCGTTCAGCCGGTCGGCGATGACCTGCGCGTCCAGCATCACCGTCTTTTTCGGCGCAAATTCCACCAGGGCCGGATTAAGCGTCTCTCCACCCTCCGGGTAAGTGTAGAAGCCCGTGCTCTCGCCATTCTTTCGACCTCGCAGGCCAGTCGCCAGCATGCGCGAGCAGATGGTCGTGCCGCTGAAGCGCTCCGGGAAATAATGCTTCATTTCCCCATGGATGAAATCCGTCACGTCCACTCCGACCTCGTCAATCAGGCGCATCGGGCCCATCGGCCAGCCCCAGTCGCGCATGGCGCGGTCAATGACCTCGGTCGGCACGCCCTGCTCCCACAGCAGGCAGGCCTCGTTCAGGTAGAAGAAGAGCACGCGCGTGACCAGAAAGCCGGGGGATGATTTGCAGATGACCGGTGTCTTGCCCAGCTGCTTGACGAAGGCGAGCGCGCGGTCGGCGGTTTCGCGGGTCGTGTGCGGACTCAGCACCAGCTCGACCAGCGGCATGCGGCCGACCGGATTGAAGAAGTGCAGTCCGATCACACGGCCCGGGTTTGTGGCCGTCGCCGCCAGTTCCTCGATGGGCAGGGCGGAAGTGTTTGAGGCAAAAACGCAGTCGGGGCCGGCTTTCTTGGAGAGCTCGGCAAAGAGCTGCTGCTTCGCCCCCACGTTCTCCACGATGGCCTCGATCACCAGGTCGCAAATCTCGAAATCATCCAGACTGGTCGAGATGCCGATGCCGCCGGTCATCTTGTGCGCTTCATCGTGCGTCAGCCGGCCGCGCTTGACCGCGTCGCTGAACAGGTTGCGGATGACCGCCACCCCGCGATCGAGCGCCGCCTTGTCAGAGTCGCACAGGATGACGCCGTAACCGTGCATCGCGCACCAGTGCGCGATGCCGGAGCCCATCACGCCGGCGCCAATGATGCCAATGGTCTGGAACGGGACGACTGGGGCGGGGGCGGCCGGCGGGAACCAGGCGTCCGCCGTCAATTTTTTCCCCGCGTTCTTCAGCAGGAAAACTTGAATGAGATTTTTCGCGACCACGCCCGTGGCGACAACGCCGAACAAGGCGGCCTCGAGGTCAAGCGCGGCGGCCAGGGGAAGATCCACGCCTTTTTCCATCGCATCGAGCACGGCGAGCGGGGCCGGTTGGCCCCGGTGACGGGTGAGCGCGATCTTTCGCTGGCTGGCAAAAAAATCCGCCGGGGGCACCGGCGGCACCGGGCGGCGGGGCCCGCCCTCGGCCGCCAGCCGCAGCGCCGCGGCCTTGGCCCGGGCCTTTAACTCCGCGGCGGGGACAAGCTCGTCCACGAGACCCGCGCGGTGCGCGTCGCCGGCCGGCACGAGCGCGGCCTTGAAAATATGCTCCACCGCCGCCGGCACCCCGACCAGCCGCGACAGCCGCGCGCAGCCACCCCAACCGGGAATAAGGCCGATGCCGACTTCGGGCAACCCGATCACCGTCACGCGCGCCTCACTGGCGATGCGCCAGTGGCAGGCGAGCGCCAGCTCGTAACCGCCGCCGGCGCAGGCGCCGTGGATGGCGCACACCACCGGCACCTTGAAATCTGCCAGTTGGCCGAGCATTTCCTGGCCATCCCGGGAGAGTTGCGTCGCGACCTGGCTGTCCGTGATCCCGACCAGCCAGTTCAGGTCGGCGCCCGCCAGAAATATTTTCTCTTTGGCGCTGAGGACCACCACCGCCTTCAAGGGCTGGCCGGCCAGCGCGGTGACCGCCACGCGCAGGGCCGCCCAGGTCGCTGGGTTGAAGACGTTCGCGGAGGTGGCCGGAGCGTCGAAGGTGATCCAGCCGATGCTCTCCGCATCAACCGTGTGAGTAACCGGGGGAGGATTGCTCATGGCAGATATTGCATTGGCCCCCAGACAACCCCTCTCCGTCCACGATGTAAAGCCAAGGAACAAGCGCCCAACCGGCCGGCCCCTAGCCCGGATATCCCGGGCAGCCGTGAATGCGGGAAAAAATTTGGCCCAGGGTGTGGTTTCGGTTGCGAGAAGAGTGGGCAATATCCGGGCTAGCGCCGGGCGGCGCCGGCCCCGAATTTTCGCAAGTATTTTAGCGCCACTTCGAAATCCTTGGGCCACGGCGCCTGCAGGGTAAGCGGCGCGCGGGTCAGGGGATGCAGGAAAGTCAGCCCGCTGGCATGCAAGGCCAGTCGCGTGATCAGTGGTTTTTCGTCCTCCCGGCCCTTGTAACCGCGTTTCAGGCCGGAAAGCAGCAGGCGCGTTGCGTCGCCATAGATTGCATCGTTGAGAATCGGCGTGCCCGCCTCCGCCAAGTGCAGTTGAACCTGGTGCGGTCGGCCGGTCAGCGGCCGGCACTCGACCAGGGCAAAACTTCCGCGTCCTGCCGGTTGCGGATATTTTTCCCGCACGTGGAATTCGGTCAGGCTGGTCTTGCCATGTTTTTTTACCACGCACATGACGCCGGGCCGGCCCTCATCCTCCTTCATCACCAGGTCCACCGTGAATTCATCCGCCGCCGGGACGCCGACGGTGAGTGCGTGATAGGTCTTCACCACGCTTTTCGACTGAAACTGCCCGCTCAGGAAGTCCAGGGCGGTTTTGGTCTTGGCGAAAAGCACCAGCCCGCTCGTGTCGGGGTCGAGCCGGTGCACGTTGGCGGTGTCGGGACCCAGCCGGGCGCGCACGAGGTCGAGCAGATTTTCGACCGGCGGACCCCGCCGTTCGGCCCCCAGGGGCAGACTGCTCGGCTTGTCCAGTGCGATGAGGGCATCGTCTTCAAAAAGGACTGGCGGCAGCGGCATGAGAGTGGGGCCACACTGCGCGGCGGCTGGGCGGCGGCAACCCCGAAGGCCACCGTCTGACCGAATTTTCGCGGCCGGTACGACCGACTCGCCGATCCGTGAAAACGTACTCCGGCGCAACCCGGCTGTTCCGCCACTCACCTATCAGGCTGCATTCGCCTATTTCTTCGCTCGCGATTTCCTGGCGGCGGTCTGTTTGGCGTTGAGCCACACCTGGCCCTTCGCGTTCACGTTGAGCCAGAAAATCTCCCCGCCGTGCTCGGCAAAGGTCGGCTTGGCCTTGGGTGACTCCGGGAGGATCAGTCCGGCGGACGCCAGCACCGCCAGCAGTTGCGCGTCGGATTTCTCCAGTTTGTGCGCGAGGTCTTTCACGAGCGCGGTCACGCCTTCGCCACGCTTCTTCGGCTCCATCATGAGCCGCATCGCGGTCAGTGTATTCTCGGGCGGAAGTGTTTTCGTGGCCTGCCCTGATTTTGTGGGCACAAACGCCTCGCGCGGATCCTCGTACCCACGGCCCGACCGGCCTTCCGCCGGTGGCGCGGAAGCGGCGGCGGCCGGCTCCGTCCTCTGTCCTCCGTCCTCCGTCTTCTGTCCCGGGCCCGCGGATTTCTCCTCCGCATTGATCCAGATCTCGCCGCGCTGGTTGCGATTCAGGTAGAATTCAAAATTGCCGTCGTAGGCCAGCACGGGCTGGTCGCCGCCTTCGAGGCGCAGGCCGAACTCGCCCAGTTTTTCCAGCAATTGCGCGTCGTCGAGCTTCAGCGCCTTGGTCAGATAAGGGAAACTGCCCGACCAGCCGTGGCCGCGCCGGTTGCGGCGCATCATCGTGCGGATGCGACTGAGGAAGGAGCCGGTGTCAGCGAAGACCGTTTCAATGGCGCGGGCGGGCCGCTCCGGGGGGGGCTCGCGCCGCGGCGCTGCCGGCGTCGGGGCGCGCGCAGGCCGCGGCTCGGCCGGCACCGGCGTGGTCTTGGCCGTACGGAATTTCTTGTCGCGGGTGTTGAGCCAGACGCGGCCCTTCTGGTCGCGCTCCAGCCAGTAGAGTGAACCATCATGATCCACCACCTCCCCCTTCTCCTCCCCCGCGGGTGGAAGCTGCAGGCCACATTCCTCAAAGGCCGTCAGCACCTCGCGCGGGTCCTGCTCGAATTTCTTCGCGAGAAAGTCCAACTCGACCGACAGATCGCCATGCGAATTTTTCCGGAGAAACGGCTGCAGTGCCTCGAACAGCGTCGGCAAGTCTTCCTCGCTGCCGGCGAGATCATCGAAGTCGCCGAGGCCGAGGTCGGCCGGCGCCGGCGCGTTGGCCGGACGGGCGGGGGGCAACTCGTCGGCGAAGGAGCGTTCGTCCTTGTCGTCGTCCGTCTCTTCCGCGGGAATCGGCGGCGGCACATAGGCGGGCTTGGCGGCCGCGGGCGGAAACCAGTCGCGCGCCACGGGCCGGCGCGCGAGGCCGTGGAACACCAGCGGATTGTCGGGTTTGGTGGTGAAATTGATGATCTCCCACTCGTCCTTGCCCAGCTGGCCCAGGTGCTGCTCGAGCAGTTGCATCGACGCGAAACCCAGTGGGCCGCTGGAGATCAGTTTGTATTCCCAGGAAGACATATGGACCGCAACGCATCCCGCATCAGCCCGCCCGACGCCAGCTTAAACTTGTGATCCGGCCCGGCGCGGCTGTCGCTTGCTTTGGCCGCGGATTTGGCCACATTTTCGCGCACTATGCCGAAGTCACCCACCGCGCTTATAATGCTGAGCCTCATCCTAACCGTGCCTTGCCTCGCCGACCTGCCCGCCAAAGCTTCAGCGACGGCGCCAGCCTTGGCGAAGGCCGGGGGCCTGCCGACCCCCGACGCCGACAACGGCGGCCTCACGCTCCCGCCCGGCTTCCGCGCCCTCGTCGTCGCCGACAAACTCAAGCCGCTGCGCAGCATGACCGTGGCGCCCAACGGTGATATCTACATCAAGACCCGTTCGGCCGGTATTTACGGCCTGCGCGACACCGACGGAGACGGCCGCGCCGATATCGTCACGGA
This sequence comes from Verrucomicrobiota bacterium, assembly GCA_031392885.1. Classification (GTDB taxonomy): domain Bacteria; phylum Verrucomicrobiota; class Verrucomicrobiia; order Opitutales; family Opitutaceae; genus Lacunisphaera. The sequence continues at coordinate 1,882 of JANMVS010000493.1, read as the reverse complement.
GTTCGGCTCCGGGGGCGGCACGGGCATCGCGCTGCGCGGCGAGTGGCTCTACCACTCCACCGACGATCATGTGTTCCGCTACAAGCTCACGCCCGGCGAACTCGTGCCCGCCGGCGAACCCCAGCGCATCGTGCGCGACCTGCCCAACCAGCGGCAGCATTCGGCCAAGGCCTTCGCCTTCGGCGCCGACGGCCAGCTCTATGTCGAGACCGGCTCACCTTCCAACGCCTACGGCGGCCGGAAGGACCGCGCGCTGGGTGCGACCGGCGAGGATCCCACCGAGTTTTTGAAAACCCACGGTGGTTACTGGCGCTACGATCCCGACAAGCTCGAGCAGACCCAGGCCGACGGCTATCACTTCTCCACCGGTCACCGCCACTCGACCACCATCGCGCTCAATCCGGTGTCGCAGCAGCTCTTTATCGCCATTCACGGCCGCGACCAGCTCAACACCGTCGCCCCGCAGTTCTACAACGAGGACGACAACGCCGAACTGCCCGCCGAGGTGTTTCATATCCTGACCGACGGCGCCAACTTCGGCTGGCCGTTCACCTATTACGATCCGCTCCGGAAGCAGCGCATGCTCAACCCCGAATTCGGCGGCGACGGGAAAAAAGCCGCCGAGCCCGGCAAGTTCCCGGAGCCGCTCATCGCCTTCCCCGCGCACTGGTCGCCGATGCAGCTGGCGTTCTACACCGGCACGCAATTCCCGGCGAAATACCGCAACGGTGCATTCCTTGCCTTCCAGGGCTCGTGGAACCGCGCGCCCCGGCCGCAGAAGGGCTACAAGGTCGTGTTCATTCCTTTCAATGAAAAGGGCATGCCGGCCGGCGGTTACGAGACCTTCGCCGACAACTTCGCCGGCAAGACCGAGCTCGCCTCGCCCAACGACGCCGCCCACCGGCCCCACGGGGTCGCGGTCGGTCCGGACGGCTCGCTCTACCTCTCCGATTTCCAGGCCGGCCGTGTCTGGCGCATCATATATACCGGCGACGCGAAGTGAGAACGGTCGCGGCCATCGCCCTGTTGCTCCTCGCGGCCGCGTGTTCCAAGCGTGAACCGGCTCCTGCGCCGGTGGCCGCGGGGCCCGCGCCCGACGGAGCCGCGCTCTTCACCAAAACCTGTGCCACCTGCCACATGGCCGATGGTGGCGGCGTGCCCTACCTGCAACCGTCCATCAAGGGCAGTGCCTGGATATCCAATCCCGACCCGCAACTGCTGCTCTCGCTCATCCTGCGCGGCTCGGCCATACTCGGCGAAGGCGCCAAGGCCTACGAAAACGACATGGCCCCGCAGGATCACCTGAGCGATGCCGAGGTCGCCGCCGTCGCGACCTATGTCCGCCAGCGCTTCGCCGCCGTGCCGGTCGCCAGACCGGTCACACCCGCCGAGGTGGCGATCGCCCGTTCGCGTCCCGGGCTGCCGCCGTGAGACTCCTCGGACTGCTCGCTTGGGGCGCACTCGCCGCCTCAGCGCAAATCACGTTGCCCGACCTGGTGGTCAGTGCAACCCGCACGCCCCAGCCGTCGCACCACGTGCCCTTTTCATTCGTGGCGCTTTCCGGCGACCAGTTGCGCGACACCCCGGCCGTCACTCTCGACGGTGCACTCCGCTCCGTGCCGGGCTTCAGCCTGTTCCGGCGCAGCGACAGTCTCACGGCCAATCCGACCGCGCAGGGTGTGTCCCTGCGCGGACTCGGCCCCAGCGGCGCCAGCCGCTCGCTGGTGTTGCTCGACGGTGTGCCGCTCAATGATCCCTTCGGGGGCTGGGTGGCCTGGAGCAAGGTGCCGCGTGAATCGCTCGCCGGCGCGGAGCTGGTGCGCGGCGGCGGCGCCACGGCGTGGGGCAACGCCGCGCTCGGCGGCGTGGTGCAATTGCTGAC
>JANMVS010000483.1:0-4507 GCA_031392885.1 Verrucomicrobiota bacterium | reverse complement strand
GCACGGACCGCCGCCACCATCTCGCGACGCATCCGTGCGCGCGTGTTTTTTTGCCATGTTGCAAGCTCTGTCCTCTCCCACAACCCAACAAAGACCTTGAGTGCGGACAGGTTGCTGTCACTTGCCCCATTGGGCGTTTGGTCTTACTTGTGCCTTTCGGGAGGAATTTCACCTCAATCCCCCCTTCCGTGTATTCCGTGTGTTCCGTGGGCAACACTATCGACCCAATTCCAATCACCGGATTTTTCACAGGAGATCGCTGAGGCAACAGAGAGGAGCAGATACCTTCATACCAAATAGGGATCGTGGTAGGGCGTGACCGGGACGAGTGCAGGAGCCTCGGCGGAGCGGGCCGCTCCGCCCTACCTCGGGCAACGACATACGCGGACGGCCCGTCGGGACGACTCACCCTACCTCTGCAGCGTGCTGTCAGCCGTTTCCAACGGGGGCAATTCCAGCACCGGGGCGGGCTCGGTCGCCTGGTCGGACGCGGCCAGTTGATCGCGGAGACTCTCCCGCAGGCTTTGGAGCTGGCTGATTTCGGCCGCTTGGCGGCGGATCGTGAATGCATCCGAATTCCGGGCGGCTTCGTAGTCGTCCACGAGGTGCAACACCGGCGCGTAGTGCTGCCGGAGGATCTCGGCGAGCATGGCCTCATCAAGGGTGCCTCCGTCGAGCCATAAGCTGAGGCGGGAGAAGAGGTCCTTGGCGGCGGTTGTCGAATACTCGGAAAAGGCATGGGGCGTGATCATAAAGCAGGCGAGGGCGCGGGCCGGGGGGGTTGAGAAGGGACTAGCCCGCATATTTCACACTCGTCACGATATTTTGGCGGTGCTCGACGACTCTCAGCCTGCATATCCCGAGCAGCCGTGAATGCGGAAAAAGATTTGGCCCAGGGTGTGGTATCGGTTGCGAGCAGAGGGTGAAATATCCGGGCTAGTGGTCGATTTGATCAGGGGCAGCATACAGGCCGTTCACCGGCAATGCGGATGAATGAAATAACCTGAAATCAGGTGGGCGCCGCCGGGGGATTTACTTACGGAGTGTTTGCCAAAAGCCAACACCCCCCGGCGCTCCCGCCTTCGCTGCGCTGCGGCGCGGCAAGTCGCGCCACCCCTCTCCAGAGGGGACCCAATCACCGCCTGGCGTCGCCGGCCCGGTGCGCCGCGGCGGAGCGGGCCGCTCCGTCCTACCTTGGGCGGAACGATTCATTCGGAATTTTCCGCGGATGTCGCGGATCAAGGCGTCAGAGATAAAACTCGAACCGATCCGATCAACGCCGTCCCGCGCCTAATTAGATCGGTTGGCTCTGGGTTGGTCTTGGTTCTGAAATATCCGGGTCGATCCGCGTTATCCGGGGTTTCCTACTGCATGGATGCGGCTAATGACAACCCCGACAAGTCGGGGTTGTTTCAGCCCGCATGACCGCCATGGTGCCAGGCACACGCGGGCTGAGAGTCGTCGCGCACCGCCAAAATATCGTGGCGGGTGTGAAAAATGCGGGCTAGAGGAATGATCGGCAGTTCCGGTGGACATCCATCGTTTTTCTTGTGTTGGGCGGGGATTTTCTATGCGCTGGATTTCGATTATGAAGAAATTACTTTCTCTCGCTGGCTTGGTGGCGACACTGGCCTGGGGCAATTTGACGGCCCAGACCGCGCCCACCGTGGAGGAGCGACTCAAGGCGCTGGAGCAGCAGGTCCAGGGTCTCGCCAAGGAAAATTCCGATTTGAAGATGCAGTTGGGGTGGAAAGGACCAGTGGCGCCCGTGTTGGTCCAACCGAACGGCAAGGAGACGAAGCTGACGGTCGGCGGATTTTTGCAGGCCCAGGCCGAGTATGGCCAGGCCTCCGATCCTCGCTGGAACGGCGTCCGGGACCGTTTCTATTTCCGCCGCGCCCGCATTTTCGTGGTCGGTAACTTCGCGGAGGATTTCGATTTTAAGGCCGAACTCGACTTGCAGGGCAATACGCTCAGCGCGGGCGTCGGCCAGCTGGCGCGGGCCAATGAGATTTTCATCAACTGGCACAAGTATCCCTACGCCAATCTCCGCTTCGGCCAGCTCAAGCCCGCCTACGGCAGTGAGGCGCTGCAGAGCGACACGCGGACCCCGACCATCGAACGTTCCCTCTCGAGCGATCGCCTGGCCGACGGTCGGCAACTCGCCGTCGCCGCCGCGGGTGAACTGTTCAATAAGAAGCTCAACTACCTGGCCGCTCTGGCCAACGGCAACGGCGCCAATGTCAGCGCGAATGACAACAGCAAGTTTCAGCGGTCCGCGCGGGTGGCCTGCACCCCGCTCGCGACGGCGAAGGATAAAATCGTGCTCGGCGTGGACGGGCTCTGGACGACGGACACGGGCATCACGAAAAGTGATTTTGGGTTTCCGGGTAATCTCTTCACCGGTACACGCACGATGAGTGGCGTGGATGCGCAGTGGACGCACGGGCCGCTCGAGCTGAGCGCGGAGTGGTTGCATGGTACCTTCAAGCCGCTGAGTGGTGTGCCGTCCGCGAGTTTCACTGCCGAGGGCTGGCACGCGACCGCGACCTTTTTTCTCGTGCCGGGCAAGCTGCAGGCTGTCCTGCGGGAAGAGCAGTTCGATCCCAACACATCCATGGGTGGAAACACCATCCGGACCTTTACCCTGGGCCTGAATTACAGTCTCAAGGGCGACGACATCAAACTGCTGCTGGATTACCTGGATGGCCAGGTCCCGGGATCCGCCAAGGATGGCGGGCGGTTGTTGTCCCGGGTCCAGATCGTTTTTTAGGAGATCTTTTTGTTTCAACTGGGGGTCAAATCGGCTTGAGTGAGCGCATGGCCACCCCGACATCCCCGCTGACGGCCCTCCTTTTTACTCCCGGTTCGCGCCTCGATCTCCTGGCCAAGGCCGTGGCCAGCGGGGCGGATGGAGTCATCGTGGATCTGGAGGACGCCATTGCCGGACCGGACAAGGACCGCGTGCGGGCCGAGGTGGCGGCCTATTTCAAGGTGAACGGGCGCGTCCCCGCCGACCGGCCGTTCCTCAGCAGCATTCGACTGAACAATCTGCGCAACCCGGCCGGCCTCGGCGATCTCGATGTTCTTAACGCGGCCGGCATTCGTCCCGATCTGGTGATGCTCGCGAAGGTGGAGTCCGCCGCCGAGGTGCAACTCGCGGCCCGCAAACTGCCGGAAAGTGTGCGTTTCATCTGCCTGATTGAGACCGTCCAGGGCGTGCGGCGTTGCGCCTCCATCGCCGAGGCGTCGCCGCGGGTGGCGGCGCTGGCCTTTGGCGGACTCGATCTCTCAGCGGAAACCGGGGGCGAGCCCACGTGGGACGCCTTGCTCTGGCCGCGCACCCTGGTGGTGCATGCCTGCGCGGCGGTCGGAATTCTCGCGCTCGACCAGCCTTTCATCGACTTCGCGAATGTGGCCGGACTGGAAGAGGAATGCGGCCGCACTCGCTCGCTGGGTTTCGTCGGCAAACTGGCGATCCATCCCAGTCAGATTGACGTGATCAAACGGTCTTATCAGCCGACGCCCGAGCAGGTGGTCCGGGCGCGGAAAATCGTCGCGGCCTACGACGCCGCCGGCGGCAATGTGGCCCAGGTTGACGGCCAGATGATCGACGTGCCCATCTACCGCGCCGCGCAGCGCGTGCTGTCCCGCGCGGCGCCGTAAATACTCACCCGATTTTTATTTAACCACGGATTTCACGGAATGAGCACCAATTTCCCAATGCCGCGATCTGGAATCTTTGAATCCCCGCCGTCAGTTCCATGGGTACCCCTCACCAGGGCGTGGCTTCAAACATCCGCGGCTCCGCCCGTTTGCCGGGTGGAGGGCCGGTCTCCGCACCGGCCGCGGGCGGCGGTCGGTGCGCCAGCCCGGACGGTACGGAGACCGCCCCCCCAACAATCTCAGGCCGCAGCGGGTTTGAATACCCGCCGAGTATCTGCTTAGTGTTCAGTAGTGTTTTAAAATCATGCCTGAATTCACCGCCTACGTTTCCGTCGGAGAAAAGCGTTATCGCGAACGCTTCGGGTTGGATTTCGAGCAGTTTGCCGTCGGGCAGAAATTCCAGCACCGGCCGGGCCTGACGTTGTCGCAGCAGGACAGCCGCAACGAATGCCGCGACACGCTCAATTCGCAGATGCTCCATTTCGACGAGCAGTTTGCGGCGCACACCGAGTGGAAGAAATGCCTGATGGATTCCACGCTCACGACCAAGGTCGTCATCGGCCTGACCTGGAAAACCTTCGCGAAGCGCACCCGGCTGCTCGGCTTCGATGAGATCACGCTGACCAAGCCGGTGTTCGGCGGCGACACGCTTTATGCCGAGTCGGAGATTTTGGAGAAAGCCGACTGGCCGGACGACCCGCGGGTGGGACGGCTCAAGGTCTGCGCGCAGGGCCTCAATCAGCACGGCGAGGCGGTTGCCCGGCTGGTCTATGAGCTTTTCATCGCCCGCGCCGGCCAGGATAACTTCACCCGGGTCAATTACTGATGCATTCAATTTCTG
>JANMVS010000467.1:0-7933 GCA_031392885.1 Verrucomicrobiota bacterium | reverse complement strand
CGTGCAGGTGTTGCGTGACCGCCTGGCCGCCACGACGGACCCTGCCCAGCTGCGCGCCATCACATTGCAGCTGGCCCAGGAACTCCTGAACAACGGCGAATCCGAAAAAGCGCTGCACGAGTTCGAGGACTACGAGCGGTTGCTGAAGGAAAACCACCGCCCGCTGTACTCCGCGCAAACCGTCATGCTGTTGACGGCGAAGGCGGTTTGCGCTCTGCGCCTGGGTGAGCAGGAAAATTGCATCGTGAACCACAACGCGGATTCCTGCCTGTTTCCCCTCGCCGGCGGCGGCGTGCATCAGCTCCCGCGCGGTTCGCGCGCGGCCATCGGCTATCTCACCGAATTGCTCGGCCAGTTCCCCGGGGACCTGCGCGCGCGCTGGCTCCTGAACATCGCGTACATGACGCTCGGCGAATATCCGGCCGCGGTTCCGCCTGCCTGGCGCATGGCCCCGAAGCTTTTTGCTTCGGAATACGACATCAAACATTTCCCCGACGTGGCGGCCGACCTCGGCCTTGATGTCGACGACCTCGCCGGTGGCGTGGTGCTGGATGATTTCAACAACGACGGGCTCCTCGACCTGATGGTTTCGGCGCAGGACACCAGCAGCCAAATCCGTTTTTTCATCAACAATGGTGATGGTACCTTCACGGATCGCACCGTCGCGGCCGGCCTGACCGGGCTGACTGGGGGGCTCAACCTCGTCCATGCCGACTACAACAATGACGGTTTCATCGACGTGCTGGTGCTCCGCGGCGGTTGGCTGAGCGCCAGCATCCAGCATCCGGCCTCGCTGCTGCGGAACAACGGCAACGGCACGTTCACCGATGTGACGGAGGAAGCCGGCTTGCTGCGTTACGCCCCCACGCAGACAGCGACCTGGTTTGACTACAATGGCGATGGCTGGCTCGACCTCTTCATGGGCAGCGAGACGCAGGGCCAGGACGTCAATCCCTGCCAGCTCTTCCGCAACAACGGCGACGGCACGTTTACGGAATGCGCCGCCGCCAACGGCGTGGCGGTGGTGGGCTTCGTCAAGTCCGTCGTGAGCGGCGATTACAACAATGACGGTCGGCCGGACTTGTATTTGTCCCTGCAGGACAAATCCAATCTGCTCCTGCGCAACGACGGTCCCGCCGGAGCCGACGCGTCGCCCGCCGCGCCGTGGCATTTCACCAATGTGGCCGCCGCCGCCGGGGTCACCGAGCCCTTCAGCAGTTTTTCCTGCTGGTTCTGGGATTACGACAACGACGGCTGGCTGGATCTGTTTGTCGCCGGTTACCATATTCAGGATGTGGGCGACGTCGCGGCCGATTATCTGGGGCTGCCGCATGCCGGCGAGCGGGCGCGGCTTTACCATAACCGCGGCGACGGCACCTTTGAAGATGTGAGCAAGCAGGCGGGTCTCGACAAATTGCTGCACACGATGGGCTGCAATTTCGGCGACCTGGACAACGACGGCTGGTTGGATTTCTACGTCGGCACGGGCGATCCGAATCTTGCCACGCTCATTCCCAATCGCATGTTTCGCAATGATGGCGGCCGGCGGTTCCAGGACGTGACGACCGCGGGCGGCTTCGGCCAGCTGCAGAAGGGGCACGCCATTGCCTTTGGCGATATCGACGAAGACGGTGACCAGGACATCTACTCGGTCGTGGGCGGCGCGATTTCGTCCGACCATTATCACAACCAGCTTTTTGCCAATCCCGGCCATGGCAATCATTGGCTCAAGCTGAAGCTGGAAGGCGTGCAGTCCAACCGGGCGGCCCTTGGCGCCCGGCTCAAGCTTGTGCTTAAGACCGCGAACGGCGAGCGCGTGATCCATCGCTCGGTGACCGCGGGCTCCAGTTTCGGGGGCAACCCTTTCCGGGTCGAATTCGGCCTGGGCCAGGCGCTCGCGGTCGTCCGGGCCGAGATTTTCTGGCCGGTGACCGGACGGACGCAGATCCTGACCGGCTTGGAAATCGATCATTCCTATCACGTGCGCGAGGGCGCCGCCGCGGCCACACGACTCACGCCCGTCACTTTCCAGCTCCCGACTCCACCCTCAGCCGCGCACCGACCGCACGTCCATGGATCGGCGCCCGCGGCTCCCGGCAACCCCATCCCGAAAACACCATGAGTATTCCGATGCTCTTCCGTGCCTTGCTTTCCCGGAGGCGGGACCATCAGTCCCGCGGGTTCCGCGTGGAGGGCCTGTCTCCTGACGGGCCGCGGCTGGTCGCGCCGTTGTTGGGCGCAACCAACCCGGTGTGCCCCGTTAGCACCTGCTGGCGTTCCAGGGATCGTCCACCGGCCTTCGCCGGGGCGCTTGTCCGGGCCGTCGCCCGGCAAACGAGACCAGCCTTCCAATTGCAAATGCCCCGGGGCTTGCCCCGAGGATCTTTACTTATGGGTCTGCTCCTGGCCGCGGGGCTCGCGACCGCCGCCGAGCCCATCCCGACGGGGGCACCGGGCGCGCTGGCCGCTTACGCGGGGTTCGGCTCCGAGGTCGCCAAGCAGATGCGCATGGCCGATTGGAACTGGAGCGACGCGCAGTTCGCCGCCTTTCTCGAAGGGTTGCGCGCCAGTCGCAGCGGCCGCGGGTACCCTTACGACGCGGCCGCCCAGCAGCTGTCCGATCAAATCAACCGGCGCCTCGCGGAACTGGCGGCACCACCGGCGGGGCCGGGCCGGGACCCGATTGATCAATACCTGCGCCAGGCCCGCGAGGGGCTGGGCATGCAGCAGACCGCGAGCAGCCTTTTGTATCTTATCGTCCAGGCGGGTGGGGGCCCGCGGCCCCGGCTTTCCGACCAGGTCGTGGTCAGTGCCACCGTGATGGCGGCGGATGGCAAGACCCCGCTCCCGCAGCTGGCGGCGCAGCATATGAAAATCCGGATGTCCGACCTGATCCCGGGTCTGGCGGAAGGGCTGCAACTCATCGCCCTCGGCGGTCGCGCGGTCTTGGTGGTCCCGCCGAAACTGTCGTTCCCGGCCGGCCAATGGCCCGCCGGCGTCGAGGTGGGCTCGCCGCTCATTTTCCGGATCGAACTGGAGGATATCATTTCCGCTGGGACCCCGCCGTGAGCCCGGACGGTCCTGCCCCGAATCCTCTATTCAGGAGTACAACAGGACAATTTAACCACGGATTCCCAGGATCCAGAGATAATTCAGGGAGAAAATTCGGATCAAATCCATTCACTTGGTGGGTGAAAGCCCAAGAGTATGGATTTGAGTGATAATCCGTATTCATCCGTGGAATCCGTGGTTTCAACTGCGTTTTCTAGGACTTAATTGTTCCTTGTCGGTGGGAGGATTCTTCGCCTAGCTGGATTAACCTTATTTATATGAGCCGGCCATGTTCCATTCTGATCAGTAGCATCGCAACTCTGGCGGTTTTCGCTCTCGCCACTCCCGTCCGGGCCGCCAGTCAGGAATGGAAGGACCCGCAGGGGAATGTCTTCAAGGCCGAGGCCAGCGAAGTGCTGGGCCCGCTGGGACTTTTTCAGACCAGCGTCGCGGGCAGCCGCATGATGCCATGGCGGGCGCTGGCGCCGGCCGATTGCATCCGCTTCCACGAGCAAACCAGCCGGAAACCGGCGCGGGCGGAGGAGTGGACCCAGGCGAAAAGCGCCGTGAGTGTGGAGTTGATCGGGAGAGCAAACCGTCTGGAGGGCGAGCAGCTCGTGCCGGCCCGATTCGACGGCCGGCCGGAACCGGAATTCTTTGTCCTGTTTTTTGCCAACAACGCGGTGCAAAAATCCTGGGAAATGCTCGGACATGCCGGCGAGCCATTCCGGAAGCTTCAGCAGGCTTTTCCCGGCATGGTGGAGGGGCTTTTTTTCGGCCTGTGGCATGACAAGTCGGAGCACGCGAGGATGGCGACCCAGATGAAGCTGCCCTGGCTGGTCGCGGACCTGAAGAAGGAAGACCAGCTGACCACCATCACCGCGCTAGCCCCTTTGCGCGATCGGCAGTCCTACAGCCTGGTGGTGATCAATCGCGGCGGGGTCCCGGTCTTTTCCGCCGCCAACCCGGAAAACCCTGAGATCGACAAGGTGTTGGCCGACTTGGCGGGCTTGCTGGATCTCATGCGGCCGAACAATCCGCGGGGTTGGGCGGATCGGGCCCATTACCAGCGCGCGATCCAACCCGTGGTCTTTGCCACGAGTCACTCGGACCCCGTGCTGGTGGGCAATCCGCTCGTGCCGGAAGGCCTCCGTAAAAACAAGGTGCAGCAGGTTGACGCCATCATCACGGTGGCGGCTGACGGTACCGTCACTGGCGTTGATCTCAAACCGGACGAAAAGGTGTCCGCCAAGATGTCCGCGGCCCTGGTCGACGCCCTGACCAAAGCCTGTCTCTTCGTCCCGGCGGTGGACCACGGTCAGTTGGTCGCCGGCACCTTCCACTACTATCTTGAGGTCCCGCGCTGAGCGGCGCGGAAAGGATTAGGATTAGGGCTTCGCCAAGCGCGCGACCCCGGCGGGGCGTAGTTGCTGGCCGCGTCATCCAGCACCAGCACCCAATCGGGACCGTAGGAGGGACTGGTGAATTCCTGCTTCCCGCCGCCGTCGCTCAGGCCGATTGGATGGGCGAAGCCGGTGCGGGGATCAAACCACCACGCCTTCAATTTTGCGCCGCGGAGTTTGCCGAGATCAATCGTGGCGGTCTGGTCACTCGTGGGGAAGTAGATCATGGCGTACGTTCCATCGCGATCGCGACTCGCGGTGATATGCAGCGCACCGCCGGACGAGGGATTGTTGACCATCGTTTGGTCGGGGATGCGGGAGAAGAATGGCCGCGACTCAATCAGTTGACGGAGGTAGATCATCTGACTCCCGCCCGGACGGTGCAGCGCGTCGATCCAGTCGCGGTCGGCGTGGTTGATCACATCGTTGCGCCCGCCAACGAAGCCCCAGATGGCGTGGTGGCCGTAGGTGACTCCACAGGCGCCGGCGAGGACGGAGCGGTAGCATTGCTTGCGCACGTCGTGGTCGCGGAAATAGCCCATCGCCGGATCCCAACGCGGCCACGGACTGACCGGGTGGTCTTCATAATTGGGTTCCAGATCGAGCGTGGGCTTGGCGGGCGTCAGGGCGTAGTCGCGGGCGACCAGATCCCAGACCGGCAGGTCGTGTCCGCCGCCGTGGCCGCTCTGCATGCCATGGATCGAGAGCCACGACTCGTGGGGCATCATGACCGAGGTGGTGAGCGCGCCGCCGCAGGGGTGATAGAGACAGATCGGTGTCGTGCCCGAGCCCTCGGCGAGACCGGCGGCCATTTCGCGCCAGATCGGACGCCAGTCGGTGTCGACGGGAAAGCCGGTCGCCTTCGCCTGATTCTGAGGCCAGGTGTCGGGCTTGGACGCATCAAGTACGGCGGGTCGATCGCCACCGAGCATCCACACCACAGTGGTGCGTCCCTTCAATTTGGCGCCGAGGTAGTGCGCGTAGGCCCGGACAATTGGAAGCTTGTCCAGGGTGAAGATTTTCGGACCAGCGCCCCACGGTGCGGTGAGCTTATCGCCCCACGCTGGCAGGAGCGCGACATAGAGTCCGCGGGTGGCGGCTTCGTCGACGATCTGCACCACGCGATCGAAGTACGCATCATTGGGTTTGGCGGGATTGTTGTCCTGGAAGGGTCGCAGGCCGTCGGGCGTGGGCTTGTTGAGTCCATCCATCTCCCCGAGCACATTGGTCTGGATGACGGTAAAGCCTTGGCGAGCGCGGGTGCTCAGGTAATAGCTGCATTCGTCGCGCGTTGTGGCATGGATGAGTTCCCACGCAGTGTCACCGAGCCAGAAGAACGGTTTGCCATCAGCGGTCTGCAAGTAATGACCATCAGCATGGACCTGAATTGCGGGGAGGAGTGCGGGTGCGGCCGGACTGGAAGTACTGCCTAGCATGGCCAAGCAGCCAGCGGTGAGCAGGGCTCGACGGGTACGGCTGATTTTCATGAGAGACGGATATATGAATCAGGGGTGGGCAAGCAGGCGGCGGGCAAGGAATGTCTCGAAATCCGGCAGGCTTTTCCAGCGGAGGGCGACGCGGGCCTGCAAGGGGCCGTTGGCATCCGGAACGGTGAAACCGTCGTCGGTGATGCGGAAGCGCACCTTCTCGATCTCCACGAGTGCCTCGGCGTGGGCGAGGTAGACCGCCACGCAATCAAACAGCGTTGTGGAGCGGGTGGCGAAGAAATCGCAGTGCATCCAGTTCACGCGCGGGGCGAAAATGCAGTAGTTCTCGATGATGGCGCGCAGGACCGGGTCGCCGGTTGCGCTCCAGATCGCATGATAGGGCTCACCGCGCAGGGCGACCCGGTCGCAGGTGTCGAGCGGCGTGAGCAGAATATCCTGCCACGGGGCCGACAGCACCTTCCGCAGCTCGGCGGGGAAGCCTTTGACGTTGGCCTCGGCGGAGGGCGGGCCGCCGCCATAACCGACTTTAAAACTGCCGTGCATGCCGACGAAGCGGCAGCGCGCGGCGATCCGGGGCTCGCGCTCGAGCGCTGCGGCGAGCGTGGGCGTGCAGCCCACGGCAATGATGGTGACCGTTTCCTTGGAATTCATCACGAGGTCAATCAGGGCCTGGATGCCGTCTTGGTGGATCCGGCTGGGGTATTTGGTGAGATTGTAGCCCTTGAGCCACGGGGTCTGGTTGCGGTATTCCTCCGGCATCGGGCCGAAGTCCTTGCCCAAGCCGACGGGGACATCCGTGCGTCCGGCGACTTCGAGGAATTTTGCGGCCAGGCTGGCGCGGTAGGTGGCGTCACCCGTCTCAGTCAGCACCAGCTTGAGGTCGAGTTCGGGGGAACGGAGAATTTGAGCCAGGGCCCATGTATCATCGATGTCGGTGCCGATATCGGTATCGAAAACCACGGGAATTCGGGCAGAGGTCGTTTCCACCACCGCGAATGCGGCCTGGATCCACAGGAGTGCAGCTAAGAGGAGGGGGAATAGTTTTTTCATAGGGAAAGGGCGGGTGAGATCAGGGTTGAGCAGAGGCGCCTTCGATTTTTAGCACCGCGCCGCCACCCGGTGCGAGGCTCACCTCGAGGGGTTTCCCCGCTTCGAGGTTCAAGGCTTGGAACCGGTAGTCGGTCGGCAGCTTGTCCGCGTTCACACCGTCGCTGACGAGGGTGGCGCGATGAGTGCCGGCGCCGAGGAAGCTCAAATCGAGGCTGAGTTTGCGCGCACCGGCTCCGCCCAACACGCCGACGTACCACGTGGTCCCGCTGCGCCGGGCGATCACGACGTGTTCACCAACGCGCGATTCCAGGGCGTGGCTCTCATCCCAGGTCACGGGAATCCCGCAAAGAAAATTCAAGTAGTCGGGCGCCTGGCGATAGGCGCTGGGAGAATCGCAGAGCATCTGCAGCGGAGCATCGTAAATCACGAACATCGCCAGCTGCTGGCAGCGGGTGCCGATGGTCATGGGGCTGCTGTTGCTCTGCACAAAATCGGCGGCCAGCACGTTGCGCATGGCGCCAGGCGTGAAGTCCATCGTTGCCACCAGCCCGCGGGTGAAGGGCAAAGTGGCGTTGTAGGCGGGATGCGGGGGCTCCTTGCTGAACTTGTTGTACTCATTGCCGCGGACGCCCTCGAAGTTGAAGGCATTCGGCCAGGTGCGGGCGAAGCCGGGGAGCGGGCGGGCCCCATGGTAATCCACCACGAGGTGCCGCGCAGCCGCCTCCCTGGCGATCGCCTCCATGCTGGCGATGGCCACCTGGTCGTCGCGATCGAAGAAGTCGACCTTGATGCCGGCGATACCCAACGCGCTGAACTGCGCAAAGGCGGTGTCCCATTGGTCCACCAATGTCCGCCACGTGCACCACAAAATGATCTTCACGCCCTTGCCGCGGGCGTAGTCGACGACGCCCTTGATATCGAGGTCCGGGTTGGGCAGCGCCGTGTCGTACGCGTCCGACCAGGTGGCCATCGCCAGCATGG
>JANMVS010000432.1:0-3202 GCA_031392885.1 Verrucomicrobiota bacterium | reverse complement strand
GTCCTGGGAGGACTGACGAACTTTCTGGAACGCAGGAATGGCCATGGCGGCCAAGAGGCCGATGATGACCACGACGATCATGATTTCGACGAGCGTGAAACCTTTGTTGGAACGTGTATTCATAGTATGTATTATTTTGTTATTATTTACGGCCCACGGAATGTGGACCGCACTCATGAATTCATTATTGGATCCCTGTTGCAAGAAATTTGTTGTTTAGTAAATGCTAAAACCCTATCCGGTAAAGAATGGGTTTAGTTGATTAATGCCTATCTATTAATGATTAAGGGGCATAGGTGATCGTACGCGTGCCAGCGACGGCGGCGATCGTGATGGTCTGACCCTGCGTGAAGCCCACGGGATACGTCTCACCAGCGACGGTATTGACGACCTTCACATAGTTGGTCGCGCCCACGAGGTTGTCCGAAATCACGGAGGAGACACCGTTTTCCAAGAAGTACTGGTCAGAAGCCGCGGAAAGTTGGCGCGCATTGTTGAGCACCGCTTTGTCTTGGGAGGACTGACGAACTTTCTGGAACGCAGGAATGGCCATGGCGGCCAAGAGGCCGATGATGACCACGACGATCATGATTTCGACGAGCGTGAAACCTTTGTTGGAACGTGTATTCATGGCATGCATGAGAATAAAATATTTTGTCCTCATACCTATCTTAAATTGAAGGCATCCTTAGATGCAAGTTATCTAATTTAAGCCCGGGTTATACAATTTCCCGCCATAATCGCTTTAGGATGCGTTATAGGCAGCACCCAATAATCACCCTTATTCTTCCAGGTAATCATTTAAGCGTTTTTAATAGCGAAATCTCTGGAGCATCTTTCCACAGCTGTTCCATCCGATATTTGCCCCGATTTTCAGGGGTGAAAAGGTGAATCATCACTTCAAAGGCATCCACGACGATCCAGCCGCTACCCTTGCTCGTGTCGACGCCCAGGATTCTCGCCTTGTCCTCATCCAGCACGCGCTCGATCTCAATCCGCAACGCCCGCAGGTGGGGTTCTGAGTTGCCCGTCGCTAGCACCAGATAGTCGGTGATACTGGACTCCCGGCTCACATCCAACACCCGCAGATCCTCCGCCTTTTTCTCCACCATTGCTGCTACAATCAGATTGAGCAGTCGGGTGGGCTTGGCCTTGCTGGGAGTCTTGGTCGTTTTTTTCGGCGCTTTGGCTTTCATCAATATCAGTGATAAAGCTTCTTGCCTTCAATATAGGCGATAACTTTTTGCGGACAAAAATAGTGCAATGATAGCCCCGCGCGCACCCGCTGGCGCAATTCGCTCGAACTGATCTCGATCAAATGCCCGTCGCAGCGGTGCAGCCGCAGTCCGGGAATGTCGGGATGGGGTTTGCTCGCGTGGCGAGGCCTTTCCAGGAAAATGAACTCAATCATCTGGGCGAGCTCGGCCATGTCCTTCCACTTGTGCAACAAGGGCAACTGATCACCGCCGATGATCCAGAATAGCTCATCGTGGGGAAATTTGGCCCGGAAATGACGTACGGAATCTATGGTGTAGCTGACCCCGCCTTTGTTCAACTCGTAGTCTGCGATCTCCAAGCGCCGGTCCCACTCGCAAGCGGCCCGCAGCATCGCCAGTCGGTCCTCCGTGGCGGACTGCATGTCATTCGGCTTCAGCGGGGCCTGGGCCGCAGGCACGAGAAACAGTCGGTCAAATTGATATTGTTCGTAGACGTCCTGCGCGGCAATCAGGTGGCCAAAGTGGACCGGGTCAAAACTGCCGCCCAAAAAGCCGATCTTCATGCGCAAAAATTGGTCAGCCCGCTTGCCGCGGACCCATTCCATTGCACTTGAATCGCTCTTGCCACGCGCCTCACTTCATTCCGCAATCTCAATTCGGCAATCCCAAACCTCGCCCGGGTGGCGGAATGGTATACGCAACGGACTTAAAATCCGTGTTCTGAAAGGAAGTGTGGGTTCGAGTCCCACCCCGGGCACCAACTGGCGGTCAGCCGTGAAGAGAAATCCACTCCCCCTCGGCCTCGACAGCCGGCAGCGGCGTGTCATAGCTTGGACTCACGCCCCCATTTCATCCTGCCTGCCTCCTAAGCTTTACCGCCGATGCCCACTCCCGGGACCAAGTTTCGCGCCGCCCTGGCCGCTGAAAAGCCGCTCCAGATCACTGGTGCGATCAACGCCTACGCCGCCCTCCTCGCGCAACGCGCCGGCTTTCGCGCACTCTACCTCTCCGGCGCCGGCGTCGCGAATCACTCGTACGGCCTCCCGGACATCGGTAAGACAGAACTGGCCGACGTGCTCATCGATGTCCGCCGGATCACGAGCCGGGTCGACCTCCCCCTGCTGGTCGACCTTGACACCGGCTGGAGCGACCCCGGCCTGGCCGTCCGCGAAATGGGCAAAGCCGGCGCCGCCGCCGTGCATCTCGAGGATCAGGTTCCCGCCAAACTCTGCGGCCATCTGCCCGGAAAACATCTCGTGCCCACCGCCGAGATGGTCGCGCGCGTGCAGGCCGCCGTGGCCGGCAAACCGGAGCGTGACTTCGTCGTCATGGCCCGCACCGACGCCGCCGCCAACGAGGGAGTGACCGCCGCCATCGCGCGCGCCCAAGCCTATGTGGCCGCAGGCGCAGACATGATTTTTGCCGAGGCGCTGTATACGCTCGCCGACTACCGCGCATTCACCGCCGCCGTACCGGTCCCCGTCCTCGCCAACCTCACCGACTTTGGCCTGACGCCCTATTTCACGCTCGACGAACTCCGCTCGGCGGGCATCGCCCTGGCCCTCTACCCTCTCGCTGCCTCCCGTGCCGCCGCCGCCGCCTCGTTTGAGGTCTACCACACCATCCGCCGGGATGGCTCGCCGAAGGCCCTGGTCGCAAAAATGCAAACCCGCGCCGACCTTTACACCACCCTCGGCTACACCCCGCCGGAAAAGAAGTGACCGGGGATTCCAGCAATCAACCCGGATAAAATCCCCCCCTCTTTGCTTCACCCGTGCCCATCCGGGGAATCCGTGGTTAAAAAACCATCCCTATGAGTTCTGACGCCACTCCCCTTCCCAGGACCAAAAAATCCGTCGCGCTCTCCGGTGTCATCGCGGGCAATACCGCCATCTGCACCGTCGGCCAGTCGGGCAACGACCTGCATTACCGCGGCTACGACATCGCCGACCTTGCCGCGCAAGCCACCTACGAAGAGATCGCCC
>JANMVS010000532.1:0-2954 GCA_031392885.1 Verrucomicrobiota bacterium | reverse complement strand
CGCGCTTAAAAATCCCCGCAAAACAACCACGGCCAGTCTTCCGGTCGTGTGCAGAGACCTTTTACCACAGGGTTCGATCGGATATATGCCGCTTTTTCATCGAGTTCATGCTGGCCGTGAATCCGATGATCAAAAAATAGTTTTTCTGCCAGTGCACGTCATGCCGCCTGGTCTGAAATCCCTTCCACGCTCCGAGAATATCGCTCATCTTCCTGTCGATAGGGAAAGCAATAAGTGCATGCAGGTGGTCGGGCATCAGTAGCAACAAGTGGCAGTGCCAGCGTCCGCTTTCATGGTAGAACCTGGTTGAGTTCAGCAAGGCACGAGCGATCTTATCGTCGGTGAACGAAACGGACGATGTGGGCTCAGCCCTGATCCGAATATGATAAATCGAGCCACTTTTTACCATTCGGGTACTGCATGTGAAAGGCGTCCTGGATAGTCCGGCATCACGTGATTCAACCCGTCCGGAGGCCGGGTTCCACCGCACAAACAACCTCTGTTTAGGTGGAGCGCGCCTATTATTACCCTATAAAAAAAAGCCGCGCCTGAAGGGCGCGGCTTTTAGCGGAAGGAAATCTGTCGGCTGCCAGGGGTATTCAGCCACCACTTACTTGAGCGCGGCCGCGTAGTTCGCCTCGGCGGCGTCCCAGTCGACCACGTTCCAGAAGGCCGCGATGTAGTCGGGGCGGCGGTTCTGGTAATTCAGGTAATAGGCGTGCTCCCAGACATCGAGGGCGAGGACCGGTTTGCCTTCGAGGCCGGCAACGGCCTTGCCCATCAGCGGGCTGTCCTGGTTGGCGGTGGAGCCGACCGACAATTTGCCGCCGTGGACGACAAGCCAGGCCCAACCGGAACCAAAGCGCGTGGCGCCGGCCTTGGCAAAGTCTTCCTTGAGCTTGGCGAAGCCGCCGAGTTCCGCGTCGATCGCCGCGGCGAGCTTGCCCTTGGGGGCGCCGCCCTTGCCCGGGCCCATCACGGTCCAAAAAAACGAGTGATTGCTATGGCCGCCCGCGTTGTTGCGCACGCCCCCGCGGATGGCTTCCGGCACCTTGGACAGGTCGGCAATCAAGACATTGACCTCCAGTCCCGCCAGGGCGGGATGGTCCTTGAGGAGATTCGTGGCGTTGGTGATGTAGGCTTGGTGATGTTTGCCGTGATGGATTTCCATCGTCTTCGCATCGATGTGCGGGACCAGGGCGTCGTAAGCGTAGGCTAATTTGGGAAGTTCGTATGCCATGTTCGTGGTGGGTTTAGGTTACAGGAGAGAAGACACCACTGTGCACGCGTGAGGCCCTCCGTCAACTGCGGCCCGCGGGGCGAGCCGCGACGATGCAGTTGCTTCGGTGGAACGTGGCCTCCGGACGCGTTTTTCACTCGGTCCTCAAGCCAACCCGTCCAGAGGCCGGGTTCCACCTCTTGCCCCAACCCCGCCCCGCCGCTCAGTCCTCTTTTCGCTTCAGTTGAAAATACGCCCGCAGCAAATCGAGGCAGGGCTGCTCCAGCAGACCGCGCGTGATTTCGAGATGATGATTCGACTGCGGCAGGGCGTTCAGGTCGGTGGCACCGCCGAGGCAGCCCATCTTGGGGTCGGCCACGGCATAGACCACGCGCTTGAGCCGCGACATCAGAGTGGCACCCGAGCACATGGGGCAGGGCTCCTTCGTGACGTAAAGCGTGGCGCCGGTCAGCCGCCAGTTATCCACGGCTTTGGCCGCTTGGCCGAGGGCGAGGATTTCCGCGTGCGCGGTGGGGTCGCGGGTGCTGTCGCGTTGGTTATGGGCGGCGGCGATGACTTCCCCGCCCAATTCAATGATCGCGCCGATCGGGACTTCGTCCTCCTTCCACGCCTCGATGGCCTGATTGTAGGCCAGCCACATGTAAAATTCATCGTCCCGCCGGAGTTGCGAGGGATGAACCTTGTCAAAAGGGCAGGGTAGTGTGGGGCGGGTGGAATCCATGGCAGTCGCGGAAAGCCTTGACTACGGAGGGAATTCCCCAGTTACAAGGGGCTTTTATTAAGACTTCCTGCATGACCAAAACCAGCCCGCATCCCTCCCCTAATTATGTCTGACGGCAAAGTGATTGAAGTGGAGGGCAAGATCATGACCGTCCTTCCCGGCACGATGTTTCGTGTGCAACTCGATAACGGCCATATGGTGTTGGCGCATATTTCCGGCAAGCTCCGCAAGCACTTCATCAAGATCGCCGCGGGCGACAAGGTGAAGATGGAGATGAGCCCCTACGATCTCGACAAGGCGCGGATCACCTACCGCATTCGCGACACGAATCTGCCCCCGCCCGGCCCGCGCCGGCCGCGCCGCTACTGACGCGCTCCCCACGGAGTGTCTTGTGAAGACGCGCAGCGGAAACCGGCCCGGCGAAAAGAAGGAGCCGATGCCGCCCTCCCCGTCGGGATTTGCCGACGACATCGATCGTTATCTCGGTTATGTTGAGCTGGAACGGGGCCTCGCGCGCAACACCGCCAAGTCCTACGAAAGCGACCTCCGCCAGGCTGCGCACTTCCTCCAGCGGCACGGCGTGCCCAACTGGGCCCAAGTCACCGCTCCGCAGCTCACGCGCTGGGTGCACTGGCTGAGCGATCAAAATTTTTCCAGTTCCAGCCAGGCCCGCAAACTGAGTGCCGTCCGCATGCTCTGCCGGCATCTGGTTCGCGAGCGGGTTCGCGAGGACGATCCGACCGCATTGCTCGCCGGCCCCAAGCTGCGCCGCAAGCTCCCGGAGACACTCTCCCGGTCCGAGATGGAGCAACTGCTCGCGGCCCCGACGGGCGCCGATGCCTATGCGCTCCGCGATCGCGCCATGCTGGAATTATTCTACTCGAGCGGGCTCCGCATTTCCGAACTGTGCGGGCTCGCCCTGCAGCAGGTGGACCTGGAACAGGGCTTTGTGCGGGTCTTCGGCAAAGGCTCGAAGGAGCGCGTCGTGCCACT
>JANMVS010000388.1:0-10327 GCA_031392885.1 Verrucomicrobiota bacterium | reverse complement strand
TCGAAGACGGGATTGCTGAGCTTGGCCAGATGCGAGCCGGTGGACTCCAGCGCGTAGGCTTCCAGCACTCCCGTCGACATCTTGGCGCGGCAGAAGTAGTCATGCATCCGAAATTCAAAACTGTGCAGCGGCGTCCCCATGGTCATCTCCAGCCACACGGTGAGGACGGAGTTCGATTCGCCGCGGTAGATCTGCTTGATGAATTGCGGCTCGTTTTGAATCACCCGGTCTTTGGCCACCGGCTGGAGCGACTGGCCGATGGCGATCGGCTGGAGGAGCTGCAGGTAGGACTTCTGCGCCAGAAAGTCAGCGAAGTTCAGGCCCAGCCCGCAGAAAATGCCATCGGGGTGGGGGCGGACCTGGGTCAGGCGGGCCTCGAACTCCAGCTGGTGTCCGTCCAGCAGGAGTTGCACCCGCGCGGCTTGCGGGGAAGGCGCCTTGGCTTGGTGGCCGATGAGCAGGCCGATTCCATTGCCGGAAATATCCCGCACCCTGGCCGGATTCCAGGTAGATGGGGCGAGGCTCAGCAGGGCCTGCAGGGGAAATGACGCGCCGGGTACGTAGCGGTGGTTGAGCCGCTGTTCGAGCTGCTCGACCTTCTCTTTCTGGAAATTGAGTATCCGGCGGAAAATCAGCACAGGCATTACCTAGCCCGCATCGCTGCATAAAACAAGCCCCGCTCGGTGAATCTGACCGGCGCTCTTCCCGCGGACCGTTAGCCCGGACATTTCACACCAACAGGGGTGAAATGTTCGCCCTGTCGGGCCGACTTTGTCGGGGCTAACCGCGACAAAGTCGCTTTTCCCCGACGCGGCGTCGGGGAAAACGGATATTTTTCTGATGGAATTTGGATCATGGTGTGAAATATCCGGGTTAGTCGATGAACTCCTGCAGGAATGTTCGGATGTCACCCGGCACTTCCTTGGGCAGATTCAGCATGGTCCAGTGGAAGAGCTGGCGGATTTCGGCGTCCGCCGCTCCGGGCAATTTGCCGGACGGAGCGCGGCGCTTTCCCCGGGACGGCCTTTCCAACTGCTGCCGGGTGAATAATTGCATCACGCCGACGGTGGCGTCACCGCGGACCACGTAATCGTCCAATTGCCAGCGGTAGCTCGCCAGATCTCCGGCGGCGTCATGCTGTCGCCAGACGGTGAGTTCGGTGCCCGGCATGCCGCTGAACAACAGCTTGTGCATGGTGGGATCATCCTGGGTGACTTCCTCGGGCGGTACGGGCCGCATGGCACTGCCGAGGACGATGGGCTGGAGCAGTTGCAGGAAGGTTTTTTCTTCCTCGATATCCTTGAATTTCGCGGCCAGCCCCAGCCGGCAGCCCACCGGCAGAGTTTTCAGATGGGCAATGCAGCAGGAAAATTTCATGCACAGGTCCTCGAGCATGAGGTAAAGGATGGCCTCCCCGCCCACGAGATAGGAGGGGCCGGCCACCTGCAGTCCCGCGCCGCCCGGAGAAAGATCCAGCACCTTGGCATTCCGCGGTTCACCCTCGACCTCAATGGTGGCGTACAACGGGAAATTCCGGCCCGGTGGGTAGCGCCGTTCCTGCCGCTGCTCCTTTTGCCGGACCTGGCTTTTCTTGAAATCGAGGATCCGGCTGAACAAGGGCACGGAAATTTGCTAATGTCCTTCCGCCGAGAAAACAAGCCTCGGGATGGCGCCGCAGGTCAGGCAGAGGGAATGGGGGGTGGATTTCTACAAATCTTGCATCGCCCAGGCTTGTGCGCACACTGCGATCATGAATACCCCCGATCATCCCGCCATGAACCGGCGGGCGGCCTTGAAAATCATTGGCACCGGCGTGGCGGTTGCCGGCCTGGGCCTGGGCCGGGCCACCGCCGAGGTCGTCCCCGCCGCAGCGATCCTCGGATGGGAGTTGCCGAAGCTGCCTTACGCTTACGATGCGTTGGAGCCCCATGTCGATGCGAAGACCATGGAGATCCATCACACCAAGCACCACCAGGCCTACCTCACCAACGCAAAAAAATTGCTCGAAAATCACGCCGACCTGTTGGGCCGGGGCCCGGAGGCGCTGGTGCGCGACTTGGCGAGTCTGCCGGAAGCGATCCGCCCCGGCATTCGCAATCAGGTCGGCGGGCATGTGAACCATGCGTTTTTCTGGAAGGTGATCGGTGCCAACCCGGGCGGAAATCCGGTCGGCTCAGTGGCGGGCGCCCTGGCCAAGGGCTACGGATCCGTCGATGGCTTCAAGCAGCAATTCTCTGAGGTGGCGATGAAACGCTTCGGCAGCGGCTGGGCCTGGTTGAGTGCCAAACCGGATGGAAGTCTCGTGCTCCATTCGACAGCCAACCAGGATTCGCCGCTGAGTGACGGGCTGACGCCGGTGCTGGGCCTCGATGTGTGGGAGCACGCCTACTACCTCCACTACCAAAACCGCCGGGCCGACTATATCGCGGCATTCTGGAACGTCGTGAACTGGCCGCAGGTCGAGGCCAACTACGCTGGGGCACTCAAGCTTTGAAGGATTTGAACCCGAGGTTACCGGGTCAGCATCAGAGGTCACGGAGAGATTGCGTGGCGCACTCCGTGGGGTCGCCGTGAGCCGCCGCAATTCCGTGGCTGAAAAGACCAGAGGCTTTGCGGAGATCGGCGGCCCGGCGGCCCGGCATCACCTGTTCCTGTGCGTCGGACCTGACTGCTGCACCGCCGAGCAGGGGCTTGCCACTTGGGATCATCTTAAGGCGTCGCTCAAGGCACACGGCGTGCCCGCACTCCGGACCAAGGCGGCCTGCCTGCGGATGTGTCAGGACGGCCCATGGCTCGTCGTCTATCCCGAAGGGGTGTGGTATTCGCAGGTCACGCCCGAACGATTCGACCGCATCCGGCGCGAGCATCTGGAAGGCGGCGTGCCGGTGGCGGAGTGGGTGCGGGCGACCAACCGATTGATCGAATAAAGATCCCGGGAGCGAGCTCCGGGGCATTAGCAAATGGAGGGCTGGTCTCCTTTGCCGGGCGACGGCCCGGACAAACACCGGGTTTGTTGCGCCAAACAACGGCGTGACCAG
The DNA here is from genome assembly GCA_031392885.1 of Verrucomicrobiota bacterium. Taxonomy (GTDB): domain Bacteria; phylum Verrucomicrobiota; class Verrucomicrobiia; order Opitutales; family Opitutaceae; genus Lacunisphaera. Next base: position 7,289 of record JANMVS010000388.1, on the reverse strand, counting down.
CCGCGGCCCGTCAGGAGACGGGCCCTCCACCCGGAACCTGCAGGCTGATCGCCTTGCATCCCACCAAGCCGATCCCGCCACAGCGGGAATCGGTGTATTGGACCCATCGCGAATAAAAAAACGCGGCCGGGGCCGCGTTGGTTTGAGCCGACCAGCTGGGATATCAGACGCTTTCGCCCGGGATCGTCACGCTGGCATTGCGCGCCGGGGCCGCCTGCTGGCAGGTCGGGCAGATGCCGAAAAACTCGATGACGTGACTGACTTGGGAGTAACCGCGTTCCTGGAGCCTGCGGTCCATGCTATCGACGGGAAAATAATCCACGTGCTCGGTCGCGCCGCAGCCTTTGCAGACGATGTGGTACTGGCGCTCTTTACCGATGGTCAGTTCGTACAAGCACGTGCCGTTATGGAGGTAACTGCGGCGAACGATATCGAGTTTCTCAAAGGCGGCGAGGCAGCGGTACACGGTGACGAGATCACACACCTCGCTACCCACGTCCTGATGAATGCGCTCAATGCTGAGGGGACCTTTGCGATTGTGCAGTGATTCGATGATCGCCAGCCGGGGCTTGGTGATGCGCATTTGGGCGTTGCGGATACGAGAACGGGCTTCGTCGAGGGGTACAGCCGCCCCCGGCTGCAGTGCAGAAACTGCGGCCAAAGGGTGATTGGACTGAGTAGCTGCAATCATTTGGCATTGACTAGACATTAAATCTTCAACTTTGCGAGGGCTGTTTTTGATAAAACGCAAGATTTATTGACCTGAACCATCCGGAATAGCCCCAATGACTTCCGTTACTGGCCGTCGTTTTCCGCTCCGGGGTTGCCGGCCGGCTCAAGCTATGCTAGGTACAGGGATTGAAATAAATGCAGGACTTGGAATTTACCGAAATCGTGGGGTTGATCTGCAAGGAGGATGCCCGTTTTGACCGCAAGGCCTATCCCTTCGTGCGGCAGGCGCTTGACCAGACGGTCAAAGAGCTGAAACGAAAAAACCCGGAGCGCACGGGCAAATCGCAGCATGTCACCGGCGGAGAATTGCTGCATGGCATACGGGTCTATGCCCTTGAGCAATTCGGGCCTTTGACCAAGACCGTCTTGGGCCAGTGGGGCATCACCCGCTGCTCCGACTTCGGCGACATCGTATTCAATTTGATCGAGTATAATGTTTTCAGCAAAACCGAGAACGACCGCCGCGAGGATTTCAGCGACCTCTACGACTTCGACGAGGCGTTTGTGAAGCCTTTCGCGCCCACGCGCCCGCGCCGCGCCCGGGGCTCACTCGGCACCGCGTGATTGTCATGGCGAGGTGTCGGGCGACGCCGCAATCCAGCCGGCCGCTTCGCCCTGCTTGCACCGGACGATAAAATCCGTTCATCCTGCCCTCCTTCATGCCCAAAAAACCGTCTGCCCGCCCGTACGACCTTGCCTTGCTGGAGAATCTCTGGCGCGAACCGCTGCAACGCTACACCCTCGCCAACGGTCTCACCGTTCTGCTCAAGCGCGACATGGCGGCACCGGTCAGTTCGGTGCAGGTGTGGGTGAAGACCGGCAGTATCCACGAGGGTGGGTCCCTCGGCGCGGGCCTGTCGCACTACCTTGAGCACATGCTCTTCAAGGGCACCACCCGCCGCGCCGGCCGGGAGATATCCGCCACCGTGCAGGCGCACGGTGGCTACATCAACGCCTACACGACCTTCGACCGCACAGTCTATTACATCGATCTGCCGGCTGAGCACACCGCGGTGGCCATCGACCTCCTCGCCGACGCCGTGTTGCACTCGACCTTGCCCGCCGATGAGGTCGCGAAGGAGAAGGAAGTTATCCTGCGCGAGATCGACATGTGCCTGGATGATCCCGACCAGCGGCTCTCGCAGGCGCTGTTTGAGACGGCCTTCCGCACGCATCCCTACCGTCAACCCATCATCGGTCATCGCGATGTCTTTGCCGCCTGCACCCGCGAGGATCTGCTGGCCTACTACCGCGCCCGCTACGTGCCGAACAACCTGGTGCTGGTCATCACAGGCGATTTCGACCCGGGGACCACGCGCGCCGGCATTGCGGAGCACTTTGGCCAGGCCCCGCGCGTGCGCCTTGCGCCCGTGCTCGTGCCGGACGAGTCCGGGCAGCTTTCCCGCCGCGACCAGCATCTTTACGAAGACGTGCAGGTCTCGCGCGCCGGCCTCGGCTGGCAAATCCCCGGACTCACCCATCCCGATGCTCCGGCGCTCGACATGCTCGCCATGGTCCTGGGCCATGGCGATAGCTCGATCCTCTGGCAGAGCATCCGCGAAAGGGCCCGGCTGGTGCACACCATCGACACCATGGCGTGGAGCCCGGGCACAAGCGGCCTGTTCTACATCTCATATCTGGCTGATCCCGACAAACGGATCGCGGCAGAGCAGGCCATATTGCGCGAGCTCACCCGCCTCGCGGTCAAGGGTTTCAGTGCGCCAGTCCTGGCCAAGGCCGTCCGGCAGGCCGTGACTTCCGAGGTCAACATGCGCAAGACCATGTCCGGCCAGGCGTCGCGGCTCGGCGCGGGCGAGGTCGTGATCGGCGATATCAACTACACCCGCACCTATTTCGAGCGGCTGTTCGCCCTGACTCCGGCTGCGCTGCAGCGCGTGATGCGAACTTATCTCGTGCCGGAGCGACTGACCGTCGTCTCGTCGAACCCGGCCGGCGCGGTCGACAACGCTGGCGGACCGGACTCGCGCCCGGCCGCTTCTTTGGACTTCGAGGAACACACGCTCCCCAACGGGGCGCGCTTGCTGCTCCAGCCCAACAAGCAATTGCCGAACCTGCACCTCCGGCTGGCGTTTGCCGGCGGCCCGATGTTCGAACCGGTCGGCCGGCGCGGGCTCACCGCGTTGCTCGCCACCCTGCTGGTGAAGGATACCAAGCGACGTTCCGCCGAGGAAGTTGCGCGCGCCATCGAGGCCGTGGGCGGCAGTTTTTACGAATTTTCCGGCAACAACAGCTTTGGTCTGACGGCGGAGGTGCTGCCCGGCGACACCCACCTGGCGCTGCAACTCATCGCGGATGCCGTGCTGCAACCGGCCTTCAAGGCCGCCACGCTGGAAGTCGAGCGGGAGTCCGCGCTGGCCGCGCTGAAGGAAGGCCGCGATGACGTGGTCACGGTCGGGCGAAAAAAAATGCGCGAGAAGTTTTTCGGTTCGCATCCCTATGCCATCGAAAGCGACGGCGACGAGGCGGGCCTGAAAGCGATTGGGCTGGCCGACCTCCGGGCACTGCAGGGCCGGTTGCTCGTGGCCGGGAATGCCGTGCTGGCGGTCGCCGGTGACTTTGACGCCAGGAAACTGCTGCCAAAACTGCGGGCGTTCCTCGCCCAGTTGCCGCCGGGTCAGGCGCCAAAAGTTCAGGCCAAGGTGGCCGGCACCGTGGGTGATTTCATTGAAATCCAGCCGCGCCAGCAGGCGATCGTCTTCCAGGCCTTTCCCGGACCGGGGTTGCGGGCGAAGGACTATATCGTGAGCGAGGTGGCGGACGAGCTCTTCAGCGGCATGGCCTCGCACCTGTTCGAGCGGGTGCGTGAGGAAAAAAGCCTGGCCTACTTTGTTCGCTCCAGCCGCATCGTCGGCCTCGAGACCGCGATGTTTTATTTCTACGCCGGCACGAGCCCGCAGCGTTATGAGGAGGTCATTGCCGAGTTGAACCGGGAGATCGACCGCGTCCAGCAGGGCGGAGTGACCGCGGTGGAGCTGCAGCGCTGCCAGGTCCGGCTAAAGGCGGGCAAACGCATGGGCATGCAGACGAATTCCGCCCGCGCCATGCAGTCGGCGCTGAACGCCATCTATGGCCTGCCGGTCAACGACTGGCGGACCTACGATGCGCGCATTGATGCGGTCACGCTCAGTGCTATCCAGGCCTTCGCCCGGCAGTATTTCCAGCGAGCGCACCGGGTGCAGCTCGTAGTGAAACCCTGAGGTCCCGGCCGCCTGATTTTAGGCGGAGGCCGGCTTCGCGGTCGGCGGGGAGGTGCGGTTAGTTTTTCCGCGTCATGAAAAATACATTCCATCGCTACCTCATCGTGCCGGGTCTACTGACACTGGCACTTGCGTTCGCCACCCTCACCCTCACGGCTCAGGAAAATGAGCCGAAGAAAACCAAGGCGGTCAGCAAAGCCGTTTTGAAAAAATACGACGCCAACGGCGATCACCAGCTCGACGAAGCCGAGGCGGCCAAGCTGAAGGCGGATGACAAGGCCAAGCGCGACGCGCAGAAAGCGGAGAACCTGGCCAAATATGATGCCGACAACAACGGCAAGCTCGGCAAAGAAGAGACGGCGAGAATGAAGGCCGACAAGGAGACCGCCCGGGAGGCGAAGAAAGCGGCGCAGGAGGCGAAGAAAGCAGCGTCGGAGGCGGGAAGTAAGTAAGGCCACCGCAACCCTCCGGTCAGTCCGCGCCCCGGCCAGCCCCCGGGGCGCTTTTTTCTGGAGCGCGGGCGACCCGGCCCGCGAAACGAACCGTCCGCCGCCGGATTATTTTTTGTCCAGGAAGCCACCGCTCCACTTGAGCTTGGCGCGCATGACCTCGAAGTGCGAATAGTCACGCCGCTGCGCGAGATCCAAGGTGAGGGGGGAGACGGAAATCTCGATGGGCGAGCCCTCGGTAATCACCGAGTTGCGCTGGCCGTCCATGGCGACCAGCAGGCGCGAGTCGTCACTGCGGTTGTAGACCGACAGTTTGACGTCATCGCGGAAAATAATGGTGCGGTTGCTCAGGGTGTGCGGGCAGATGGGCGTCATGGCGATCACGCCGGCCGACGGATGGATGATCGGGCCGCCCGCCGCGAGGTTGTAGGCCGTGGAGCCGGTGGGCGTGGAGAAAATGACCCCGTCACAGTAATAGTCGGTGACGAGCTTGCCGTTGGCGAAAACCTCCAGGCGCACGAGGCGGGAATTGGCGTCGTTCTTGATCAGGATGTCGTTCAGGGCGATATCGCGATGGCGCGGGCCCGTCTTGCAATCCAGCAGCGCGCGGTGGGCGATGCGATAATCGCCGCCCAGCAGCGCGGCAAACTGGCTGCGGGCCTCGTCCGCGGAGAAAGTGGTGAGGAAGCCGAGGCCGCCCTGGTTGACGCCGATGATCGGGATGCCTTCGCGCGCTGCGCCGCGCACGGCCCCGAGCAGGGTGCCATCACCGCCGATCACGCAGCAGGCGTCGCAGTGCTTGAAGTACCCCCGGGGCAGCTGGCGATCCCCCGACAGCTTCAGTTTTCTGGCCCCGCTTTGCCGGGCGATGCCCAGCAACTCCTGCGCCAATTCCGCCGCACCCGGTTTTTCCGAGTTATAGATGAAAGCCAGATTGCGAAAGGGAGGCATGGCTGCAAAAAATTGGGGAGCGGGCCGCAGGGCGAGCCTATTCCTTGCGGCTCAGCCCGAGCAGGAACTCGCGGTTGCCATCGGCGCCGTGCACCGGGCATTCCATTTCGCCGCAAACGGCCGCGCCGGGCAGTTCGCGCAGGGCGAACTCCCGCACTTCGGTCAGGACGCGCTGACGCACCGCATCGTCGCGGATGATGCCCTGACCCTTGTCCACCTCGGCCTTGCCGGCCTCAAACTGGGGTTTCACGAGCGCGATGAGCGTGCCCCCGGGTCGGAGGAACGACCACACGGCGGGCAGCACGCTTTTCAGCGAGATGAAGGCCAGATCCATGACGACGGCATCATAATTCGGTCGCGGCAGGTCGCCGGGCTGCAGGTGGCGGGCGTTGGTTTTCTCCAGATTGGTGACGCGCTGGTCGCGCTTGATCTTCTCATGGAGCTGGCCGAAGCCGACGTCCACGCAGGTCACCGACCCGGCGCCGGCCTGCAGGGCGCAATCGGTAAAACCGCCGGTCGAGGCGCCGACGTCGAGCACGTTCCCGCCCGTCAGGTCGAGGGGAAATCTCTCCAGAAAGGCGGCGAGCTTCTCCCCCCCGCGGCTGACGAAGCGCGGCGGTTGGTCGATGCTGAGTTCGTAATTGGCGGCGTACTCCTTGCCGGGCTTGTCGAGCCGCTCGGTGCCGTGGCGGACGCGACCGGCCATGATGAGCGCCTTGGCCTGCGCGCGAGTCGGCGACAGCCCACGCACGACCAGCAGTTCATCGAGGCGGGTGCGGGCAATCATGCGGTCAGCGTAGCCGCTGGCGGGCCGGCGACCAGCATGTAGTGCGACCGCCGATCTCCGCGCGGGCCAGCGGTTTTTTGGTGAGTGGGCAGCGCCCGCCGTCCGCCCAACGATGGTTGAAGAGCCACGAGTCGGGCATGTAAGCATTCAGTTCCGGGGGCATTTTGCCGCCGATGCCGGCATTGTATCTCAAGGCGCCGCGGCAGACGAAGCGGCATTCGCAGTGGAGGCGTTTGGTCTCAAGGGCGGAAAGGGATCCGGCGAAGCGGGCGGGATGAAGGCCCGCGCGCCAGAGGATCTCGTCAGCCATCCAGTTGCCGATGCCCGGGAAGCGCTCCTGCAGCAGCAGCACAGCCTTGCTCGGTGCGCGGCCGCGGCGTTTCAGAAAATCAGCCACCACCCCGAGCGTGAAATGCTTGGACAGAATTGCCGGAGCAATCCGCGTCCACCAGTCGGGCGGCTGCCGTCCGGTGGCAAAGCGTACACCGCCAAACATGCGCGGGTCGTTGAAGACCAGCTGGCGTTTGGCCTGCACCAGCACGAAGTGGTCGTGCTTGGTGGGCAGATAGTCCGGCGGTTCGACGCGCAGCTCGCCGCTCATGCCGAGGTGGATGCCGAGCCAGCCCCTCGACTCCGCTCGGGACAGGTTGCCTCCACTGAAACGGAAGAGCATCTGCTTCGCGGCGGTCGCGGACCCGAGCAGCTTGGCGCCGGCCAGTTTTTTCCTAATCAACGTGCTGCTGCTACGGAAAACCTTCTTTCCCTCGTGCAAGCGCACTCCGATGACTTTTGCGCCGTGTCCAACGCTCCAGCGTTTTCGGAAAAACTCAACTTCGGCCAGTTCGGGCATGGGGCGTTAGGTGGTATTTCGGACCGGCTGGAGGGTCCGCGTCCCTGCGGACCGCGGCTCGCAGGGACGCGAGCCCTCCACCTTCCTTACCTGATTTCCCAGACGTAGGGATGCTTCGAGAGCGGCTTGGTGCCGGTGGCGGTGACTTGCACGACATCTTCCCAGCGGCAGCCGCCCAGGCCGGGATAATACAGGCCGGGCTCGACGGTCATCACTGCTCCTTGCTTCAGCGGATAGGCAATCGCGGCCGACATGCGGCCGGGGTCGTGCACCGCGAGGCCGAGGCCGTGGCCGGTGCCGTG
>JANMVS010000053.1:0-2604 GCA_031392885.1 Verrucomicrobiota bacterium | reverse complement strand
ATTTTTTTTACCTTTTTGCCCAAATCGACGGCGGCGAAACGGCAACTGTCAGTCTCAATGTTCAGGATCCTCCATTTTTAATGAGAAAATTTCCTTTTCCAGCCCGCGCTTTTAGCCGGATCGCTGCCCACGCTGTGAGGGAATTTTCAGAGTGTTGCCCCGGTATCACGACAGTGGTCCGGGGGCCGCAATCATGAGCGCCCAGCACCTCTCGGGCTATGGTTTGCGCCGGGCCCTCATCGCGGGCATCCAGCGGGTCATGGCCGAACGGGATGAGATCAACCGGATCAATGTCTATCCCGTGGCGGACCATGACACCGGCACCAACCTGGCCTATACCCTGGGCGCGGTGGTGCAGGGCTTGCGCGAGCCCCAGGCGGCCGGAGCCGGGGCGATTTTGCGGCGGGCCGCGAACGAGGCCGCCGATAGCGCGCGGGGCAACTCCGGGGTGATCCTGGCGCAGTTTTTTCAAGGCGTCGCCGACACGCTCACGGGCGCGGTGCGGCTCACTCCCGCGACCCTGGCAGCGGCGGCAGCGCATGGTGCTTCACTGGCGCGTTCAGCGATGGCCGAACCGCATGAGGGCACGATGTTGACGGTCATCCAGACTTTTGCGGATGCCTGGCGCACTCCAGCCGGAGTCCGTGATATCCGCGGTGGTTTTATCGCTGCGCTCACCCGTACCCGGGAGTCATTGCGCCAGACCCGACTGCAAATTCCCGCCTTGCGGGCGGCCGGCGTGGTCGATGCCGGGGCTCAGGGCTTCGTCAGCCTGCTCGAGGGCATCAACGACTTCATCGCGCACGGCCGCGGGGAGCGGATCGGCGAGATTCCGGCGGAGTTGGTCACGGCGGGGGTCGATCTGAGCCGGGAAAGCGCCGGACCCCGTCGCTTTCGCTATGACGCCAGATGCATGATCAGTGCCGCGAAGGTGGATCGCCCGGGGCTGAAGGCGGCCTTGCTCGCCCTGCCGCTTTCCCACCAGTTGATCACCGGCACGCGCGGCCAGGTGCGCCTGCACGCCCAGGTGGATGAGGCGGCGCCACTGTTCGCCATCGCGGCGCGTTTTGGCGCCGTTACTCGGGAAGTGGTGGAGGACATGAGCCGCCCCGTCCCACCGGCGAACCGGCGTCGGCCCACCGTGGGGATCGCCACCGATTCCGGCGCTGATCTGCCGGCCGAGGAAATGGCCCGGCTGGACATTCACCTCGTGCCACAGCGGCTTTCGGTCGACGGGCGGGACCACATCGACCGGGTGTCGATTTCGACGCCGGAGTTTTATCATGCCATGCGGACCAGCCTGACTCCACCCCGCACTTCGCAACCACCGCCGGGGGATTTCCGGCGCATGTTTGAGTTTCTGCTCGAGCACCATGGGAGCGTGATCGACGTCTCACTCGCCCGGACCCTCTCGGGCACGCTGCAGTCGGCGGAACGGGCGGCGGCGCGCACGGCCCCGGGAAGGGTGCACGTGTTCGACACCGGCAGCGTCTCGGCCGGACAGGGTCTGCTGACCATCTGGGCAGCTGAAGCGGCCGAGGCGGGCCTTGACGCCTCGCGCATCCTCGCCGGGCTGGCCCGCCTGCGCCCGCGCACCCAGGTTTTTGCCTTCGTCCAGGACATCCGTTATGCGGTACGCGGCGGACGGGCCCCGCGAGTGGCGCTTACGCTTACGCGCCTGTTGCACGTCACGTTAATGCTCAACATTCGGCCGAATGGCCGGCTCGGATTGATGGGCGGCCTGTGGGGCGGAAACAATCTACCCGAACGTTTCGCCCGCAATATCGCGCGGCGGCTTGACCCGGCGCGGCAGTATCGTGTGATCATCGGCCACTGTGATTGCGCCGCGGAGGCCCAGCGCGTGCAGGCGGCCCTGCAGGCGAGCGACCTCACCCTCGATCACACCTGGGTCGTCGAAACCGGGGTCGCAATCGGCGCGCATGCCGGTCCGGGTTCGCTCGTGATCGGAATCCAGGACTACGAACCACCGGCACTGTGAACCCAATTTTCCAGAGGAGTCTGGTTAAAAAACGAAAATATAAATTAAATCTGATTCCTCGCTGATTCCAGTGGGTGAAGGTTTGAGCGAGCCCCCCACAGCCCCCGAAGAGCACACCTTAAAGGCTTCATCCAAAGATGAAGCCTTTAAGGTGTGCTCCGACTGATCGTCTCCGCCACTGGATTTCGGGGGCCGGCTAATCGCCGGCAGAATCTCAGTCTGCGATCAGCAGACCCCCGGAGCTTATCCCGGAGACGATTAGTCGGAGGGGTGAGTTAAAGTTTCGCCTCTTGGCGAAACTCATTAGTGGTTACCTAAACTGCAGCAGATTGAGGATTACAGGCAACCCACTGAAAGGAGCGAGGAACCTTAAATCTTCTGCGTCTTTTGCGCCTTTTGTGGCCAATGAGGATTGCTCCAATCATTTCCGGATAGGATCGGCTGCGGGTGAATTCGTTCTAGCCCGGATATCCCGAGCAGCCGTGAATGCGGAAAAAAATTGGCACAGGGTGTGGTTTCGGTTGCGAGCAGAGTGTGAAATATCCGGGCTCGGGCGTGTCTTCAAACCTCCGCTGCTCCGCCCGTTTGCCGGGTTTGAAGACACG
>JANMVS010000528.1:0-7336 GCA_031392885.1 Verrucomicrobiota bacterium | reverse complement strand
ATGGCAACCATTCAAATTCGCGCCCGCATCGACCGTAAGCTGAAAAAGCGGAGCGACGCTGTGCTTAAAGGGCTGGGACTAGATGCCGGATCATTCGTCTCCATGGCATTGACGCAACTCGTCAATCGGCGGGGGCTCCCTTTTGCCGTCACTGAGTCGGACGCGGGCTACTTTGCGTCAGAATACGGGCTTACTTCCGCCCAAAGCGTCAAGGCGGGCGCGGCCATGGGCCGGGACACGGCCCGCGCTCGTCGCACGGGTAAATTGCGCGAGATCACGGAGCTGGCCGACCTGGCTCGATGAAGTTGCTGGCAACGCCGCGCTTTCTGAAAAGCATCCCAGCCGCTCGCAGGGCGGAAGTCTTGGCAGCCATGAAGGCGGCGGGTGCTGCCTATGGGCAGTCCCACCTGCACGCCGGCCTTGGATTGAGGCGCATCCGGCCGTTCATGGAATGCCGCTGCGGGCTGGATTTGAGGCTTATTTTCCAGCGGGAGGGACAAGCCCTGGTCTTTCACCTCTGTGGGACGCATGATGAGGTCGAATCCTTCCTCAAGAACCAACGGTGATATGGCTAAATATTCCCGGCAATTGCTCTTACTTGCCGGTGACGGTCACTGACACCGAACTCTCGCCGGCACTGCTCTTGAAGAAGAGCGAGCCGACGCCGGGGTTGCCGCCCTGGATCATGACGGTGACACTCGTCTGGCCGGCGCCGACCATCACTTCGGGCATGACGACGCTGGCGGGGACATCGGTGGTCACCTCGATGAGCATGCCGCCGCCGGGGGCGGGGGTCGGGATGGTGAAGGTGAGCGCCTGTTGCTCGCCCTGGCGCAGGACCACGGCGGCGGGGGCCACCTGGAAACTGATCGCGTCGACGCGGAAGGTCCCGACGTCGAGGTTCGCGCCGGAACCGCTGACACTGAGCTTGTAATTATGGCCGGGGTTGACCGACGGCACAAAAAAGCTGAGGGAACTGGGCGACTCGAAGACGGTGCGGGTGGGTGTTTGATCAAAGTAAACCACGTCCGCCGGGGTAAAGCCGGCGCCCAGCACACTGACGCGCGAACCAATCGGGGCGCGGGTGGCCTCGGAGCGAATGACATAGCGGCCCGAGATGTTCATCGTCTGCAGCTCGGTGGAATACACCTCGCTCGGCTCCGGGCTGGTCTGGTTCTCCATCTTGTAGTTGCAGATGAAGTAGTAGTTGGCGGTCGTGCGGCCGGCGGGGATATGGTAGTCAAATTCCCAGATGTCGGCGCCGACGGAACTCTTGGTCATCGGGTAGTTCGCGCCGTCGATGACGATGCGGGCGGCGATGCTGTCCCGGACAATGCGATTGGAACTTGGCCGGAAACTGGCGGTGATGGTGTAGATCTGCGACGGATTCTGCGGGACCTTGTCCGGCGTCAGATTCGTGATCGTGAAATTGCAGCCGGTCAGCACCAGCAGCGTGAGGGCGGCGGCGATGGCGGAAAAAATTCTGCTCGCGTGAAGGAAGGGAGTCTTATGCATTTGGAGGAGTGATCGCTTAGGCCGCGTAGGCTGTTGGCAGATCGTATATTGACAACTTTCATAATGGTCGAGCTCCCCTCAGGGCAAGAAAAAGCGCAGACTGCGGCGGCATCCGTGCCGCTCGGCGTCTATGTGCATGTCCCGTTTTGTGCGACGACCTGCGATTTTTGTGCCTTCTATCAAACGGTGCCGAAAGGCGACGCGGTGCGGCGATATCTTAATGGGGTGGAGACGGAAGCAGGTCTGGTCGAGTGGACCCGTGCGACCGGCGCCGGGCCGGGCGGCCGCCAGGTGGCCACCGCATTTTGGGGCGGCGGCACGCCCGGCCTGCTCCGGCCGGCGGAAATCGAACAACTCGGGCGCACGATGCTGCTTTTCGGGGGCCAGCCGGCAGAGTGGACGGTCGAACTCGCCCCGGCGACCGTGACGGAGGACCGGCTCAGGGTACTGAAGGCGCTCGGCGTGACGCGGATCTCCATGGGGGTGCAAAGCTTCAACGAGGGTCTGCTTGATGCGCTTGGCCGGCAGCACACGACGGCGCAGGTTTACCGGGCCTACGAACTGATTCGCGCGACGGGCTTCGCCAGCGTGAATCTCGACCTGATGTTCGCCCTGCCCGGCCAGACCGAGGCGCAATGGCGGTCGGATCTCGACGAGGCGTTGCGGCTTACCCCGGACCACCTCTCGACCTATTGCCTGACTTTCGAGGAGGACACGGCGCTGTGGGTGAAGCTGTCGCAGGGCAAGGTGAAGCTCGACGTGGACAAGGAGGCGGCGTTCTACCAGCACACATGGGACTACCTGGGTGCCGCGGGTTACGCCCAGTATGAAGTCTCGAACTTTGCGCGCCCCGACCATGCGTGCCGGCACAATCTCAACACGTGGCACATGCACGAGTGGGTGGGACTCGGGCCGTCGGCCGCGTCGCAACACGCCGGTTGGCGCAGCAGCAATCCGGCCGACCTCGGGCAGTGGCTCGACGAGGTGGCGGTGGGGCGCCGTGCCACGAGCGACCGCGTGGCGTTGACCCCCGCTCTGCTCGCGGCGGACTCGGTGATTTTCGGCTTGCGCATGAATGACGGCGTGTCGCTCCCGCGCTTGCAGCGCCGCTTTGCCCCGGCACCCTGGTCCCGGCTGCATGACCTGCTGCCGAAATTCCTGCTGGCCGGCCTGATGACCGCGACACCGGAAGGGCGCATCCGTCTGACTGACCGCGGTCGGTTGCTGGCCGACGCCGTCGGCGCGGAAATCCTTGAGGCTTTCGAAACCCCGGCAAAAGTGGCGGTGAAATGATGCGTGCGGGAAACTTGCAACCGATGTCCGCTGGAGCCACCGGCCTCCGGGCCGGTGTTGGCCAGCGATCCGGCAGGCCGGGACGCCTGCCGCTACACTTGGGCGGCCTGCTGCTCGCGCTCCTCTCTCTCGCCGGCTGCCAGTCCACCAAGCAGCCCGATTACCAGCCGCTGGTGGCGCGTTTTTATTTGGAAGTCCGTCCCGGCGAGGCGGGGGTGCCGGTGCAACTTCCCCGCAGCGGGGTCAGCCTCACGGTCAACGCCAAGGCCGTGTTCGCGGAATTCGACATTCGCAACGCCGAGGTCGCCCGGGTTGACCTCGGGCCGTGCCTGCTGCTGCAACTCACCCCCGCGGCGGCCCGCGATCTCTACCGGCTGTCGGTCACGCAGCTTGGCCGGCGACTGGTGCTCCTCCTCAACGATGCACCCCGGGGGGTCAGGCTAATCGAGCAGGCGATGCCCGATGGCGAGATTCTCATTTTTGTGGAGATCCCGGACATGGAATTGGCGGCGCTGGTCGAGCGGCTGAAACGCACCTCGGCTGACATCCAGTCAGCGGCGAAGAAAAATTAACTACTCATGGCCGCACCCCCAACTGCCGTCAGGAGTAGGGCGGGACCGGGACGAGTGCAGGAGCCTCGGCCGCTGGACCCGCCGAACTTCCGGACGGCCCGGCGGTCCGTCCCTACCATGCTATGCTTTTTCGGGATGCTTTGCGGCGCCGCCGCCCAGCGCATCGACCTGAGCTGGCCGACCCCGAATCGGGCGTGGGAGCATGGCGCGGGCATCGAGGCCTGGGCGCAACCGACCGTTTCCGGCGACCCCGCGTCAGGTCTTTTCGGCTGCGTGCGGAGCGGGGGCGCGCAGTTCCACGAGGGGCTGGACCTCAAGCCGGTGGGCCGCGATGCCCGCGGGGAACCGACGGATAAAATTTTCGCGGCCCTGGACGGGATTGTGCGCTACGTGAGCACCCGGGCGGGCGAGAGCAACTACGGCCGCTACCTTGTCCTCGAGCACCCAGGAATAATGCCGGCGGTTTACACCCTCTATGCCCACCTGGCGAAAATTGAATCCGGCGTGGCGCCCGGCGTCACCGTGAAGCGCGGGCAGACCATTGCCACCATGGGCCACAGTTCGAGCGGCGCCATCCCGAAGGAACGCGCGCATCTGCACTTCGAGATCGGACTGATGGCGACGACGAATTTCGCCGCGTGGTACGCCACCCGGAAATTCGGCAGTCCGAACGAGCATGGCCGGTGGAACGGCATGAACCTGATGGGCCTCGACCCGCAGGATTTCCTGCGGCAATGGCGCACCCGCCAGGTGGACAATTTCCAGCAGTATTTTGACGCGCTGCGCAGCGTGGTCCGCGTCCGGGTGGTGACCAGCCGCACGCCGGATTTCATCCAGCGCTACCCGGCGCTGCTGCGCAAACCGCTGCCCCTGGGCTTCGTGGCGGGGTGGGAGATCGAATGCAATGCCACCGGGCTGCCCTTTGCGTGGACCCCGCTCGGCCCGGCCGACGTGGCCGGTTTGCGGCCGGACACCGTGCAGATCGTGGCGGTGGAAACGGCGATCGTCCGCGCCTATCGCTGCAAGTCACTGGTGAAGCCGCGCGGCGCGGGCTACGTTCCCGGCGGTGATCTCCAGATGATGCTGCAGCAGGTGTTCGGGCTGCGGTGAATTTGCAGGATAGGGCGCATCCTCCGGATGTGCCTTATACCAATCTCCTCAAGCTTCCACACTCTACACCAAGGCCGCCAAGATCACAAAGGCTCGCTTCCGCTCGGGGATTTCTCTGCGGGCTTCGCGATCTGCGTATAACGGCATTGGGCGTTTGGTTTTATATTCCAAGGTCCCAAATGATCCGCACTTTGGCCGCGGGTCATCGGGTAGGGGCGATTGCCCTCAATCGCCTGACGTACGCGAAGGACCGTTGAGGGCAACGGCCCCTGCCAATTGTTCATCTTTCTTGGGACGTTAATTTCCGGTGGGTATAATGCCCCGGAGCTTGCTCCGGGATTATATCCTGGCATGGCGGCTCGGCGGGACGCCTCGCCCGACCTGAAAATTCCGCCGCCCATCCCCGTCTTAGCTCTGCGGCTTCAGTTTCCCGAGGAGTTGCTGGAATTCCGGGTCGCTCTTGAGCAATTCCAGATCGGGATCCTGTTGCATCCAGTCCAAATCGTCGTAGCCGAGCGAGATGGCTTTGCTCAGCGAGCGCAGCGCGTCGGGTCGCTTTTTGCACAAGGCCAGGCTGCACGCCAGATTGTAGTGCGCGGTGGGGTTCGCGGGTTCGAGGCGCACGAGTTTGCGGTCCATCTTTAGCCCGTCCGTGATCCGGCCGGCCTTGGTGTAAAGTCCGCCGAGCAGGCCAACGACCTCGATATAGCCCGGGCAGCGCTGGTGCACGGCCTCGAAGAATTCGATTTCAAACTGCGGGTCGGGTTTCGTGGGCCGGGACATGGTTATTTCTTTCGCCGGTTCGGGCAGCGTCCGCCCGAGCGGTGCGCAATGCACTGGGCGCTCACCTGGAGGCGTTGGGAGATGGGTTTGAGGCCGAGCTTGAGCGAGACCGTGCTGCCATACCATTCCATGAACGGGGCGCTGATCTCAAAAATCTTGGCGCAATCCACACAGACCACCTGCGCGACCTGGGTGTTGCCCTCGGTGGCGGGCCGGTAGAATTTTTCGCCCGAGCCGATGTCCACCTCGCGGAGAATGTGGCTCTCCGTCAGCAACGGCAGCGTGCGGTAGACGGTGGCGCGTGACACGGAATCGTCGAGCGCGCGGGCGTGGTCGAGCAACTGTTCCGCCGTGAAATGCTCTTTTTGCGCACAAGCCGCGTCGAAAATCGCCCACCGCTGATTGGTCACGCGCAGTCCTTGCGCCGCCAGAAAGGCCTGGAATTTTTCGCGGGAAGCTTCGTGACTCACTGGGGGGAATGTCGGCGGGGGCGGCTTCTGCTGTCAAAATCAATCGGAGCCGGTACGGGAACGTTTTTTGGTTCTTCGCCGATTTCAGGGGGACGAGGTTTGCTCGAACCTCCCAGATCCGGCGGGGTTACCGCTAATGGATTCATCCAGGGATGAATCCTTCAAGGTGTGCTCCGACTATTGAGCCTCGTAAATCTGGCTGACTGCACGATGCGTGAGGTAGGGCGGAGCGGCCCGCTCCGCCGCGGCGCACCGGGCCGGTGACGAGAGCGAAGCCTCGGCGGCGACGAGTGCAAAGCCTCGGCGGTGCTTCCTACCCGTCAGGTTGACGTGTGAGTCTTAATAATTGGCTTAACCTCTGGGTTTCGGGGGCCGCACTGAAAGGTGGAGCGCGTTGCGCGGCCGCATTGACTCACGGCAGATGTGCGCCAATCACATGGGTCATGATCGTGGGCGTCCAGCCACTGGCGGGTTTTGACAAGCTGCTGCACTACCAAGTGCCGGAGGCGCTGCGCGCGGAGATCCGGTCCGGTTCGCTGGTGCGCATTCCCATCGTCCGCCGGCTGCATCTCGGGCTGGTCATGGAAATCAACGCGATCCCGGACTGCGCACCGGAAAAGCTCAAGCCGCTCAGCGCGGTGGTGCACGATTATCCGGCCCTCACGGCCGATCTCCTCGGGCTGGCCCGCTGGATGCACGCCTATTATGCCGCCCGCATGGAAAGTGTGCTCGAGGCGATGATTCCGGCCGCCGTGCGCGATGGCGCGCGGCTGAAGACGGAAAAATACCTGAGCCTCACGCGGGTACTGACCGCGGAGGAACGCACCGCGCTGACGAAGCAGGCCCCGCAACAGGCGCGGTTATGCGAATTCCTCCGCCAGCAGTTCCAGCCGGTCAAAAAATCCCTGGTGCTCGCCCGGCTCGATGTCTCCGCCGCCGTGGCCTTGGCCCTGGTCAAGCGCGGTCTGGTCGCGGAGGAGGCGCGGCCTGTCGAGCGGGTCGCCTATGCGGACAACTGGACCGGCGGCGAGGTGGTCACCGGCCTGCCGCCCAAACTCAACGACGAGCAGTCCGTCGTGGTGGACGCCGTCGCCGCCAGTCTCACAAAGAAAAAATTTGCGGTGCATCTGCTGCATGGGGTCACCGGCTCGGGCAAGACGGAGGTGTATCTTCGCGCGGTGGAGCAAGTGCTGGCGGCTGGCGGCAGCGCCATCTACCTCGTGCCCGAAGTGGCGTTGACCCCGCAGACGGTCGCGCGGCTGCGCGGCCGCTTCGAGTCCGCCGGGCACCGGACGGTGGTCTGGCACAGCCATCTGGGCGAGGGCGAGCGGCTGGACGGCTGGACGGCCCTGGCCTCGGGGTCGGCGAGGGTCGTGGTGGGTGCGCGTTCCGCGGTGTTCGCGCCCGTCCGGGATTTGCGCCTGATCGTGGTCGATGAAGAGCATGAGCCGGCCTACAAGCAGGACGAGACGCCGCGCTACCACGGCCGGGATGTGGCGGTTTATCGCGCCAAGCTGGCTGGCTGCGTCTGCCTGCTCGGCTCGGCCACGCCGTCGCTCGAGTCCTTCGCGAATGTCCGCGCGGGCAAATATC
>JANMVS010000323.1:0-4726 GCA_031392885.1 Verrucomicrobiota bacterium | reverse complement strand
GCTCCCCGGCCCACGGCGGAATCGCAATCTATAGGGGATTGGTCAAATGCCTCGGGGCTTGCCCTGGGGATCTTTACTGCAAATCCGCGAGGAGTTTTGCCGGTCTGGCGCGTCGAAGCCGCCCCGGGTCAGGCTGTCGCGAGTTCGCCCAGCAGCCATTGGATGACATCGGCGGCGCCATAGGAGTCGCGATCGGTCGGCAAAAAGCGCGCGAGCTTGGCCACATCGTCACCGGCGGTGATGATCGGATCTTCCGTCCCGTCGGGGCGTTGTTGCCCGAGGCCGACGGTCGCCATCAGGCCGTTGCAAAGACATTTGCGCCCGATGGTCTCCTCGAGTTTGCCGCCTTTTTTAAGATAATCGTCGACCGGTTCGCTCGCACAGCGATAGCCGATCGTGCCATCGGGTTTCTGATAAGGCTGACGCAGGTAGCCAAGGTCGCAGAGGCGTTCCCGGGCGAAATAGCGGGCCTCATCCGAGAGCGTGCCCAATAGTTGCAGTACCTTGAACGGAAATCCGGTGGGTGAGGCGAGGGGGTCGGTAAACACGCGCACGGGTTCGGTGCGGCTGATCTGGAGGACCTGCTGTTTCAGGGTAGGGGAGATGCCGGACTCCTCGCAAAAGGCGAAAATCGTGCCGACCTGGACGCCGGCGGCGCCCAGTTGGCGGGCCTCGGCGAGTTTTTCCGGCTGGGCGTAGGCACCGGCCAACCAGAAGGGCAGGCCGATCTCGCGGATTTTAGCGAGTTCCGGCACGTCGCGCGGACCGTAGACGGGCTCGCCCGCGGCGTTTAATTGCAGAGCGCCGCGCGGGGGCGCGTTGTGTCCGCCGGCGACCGCCCCTTCGACAATGAACCCATCGACCCGGCCGTTGGATTTGCGCGCGAGGGTCAGCGCGAGGGTTGCCGAGGAAATGATGGCGAGGAACAGGGGTCGGGGCAGTGCGGGCACCGCGTCGCTGAAAAGTGTCCGCGGATCAAAGGTGGCGAGGCAGTCGCCCTCGGGCGCGGCGCCCGTAAAGTCGACCTTCAACTCCGCTGGTTCGCCGCGGGCGAAGCGGTCCAGCACGCCCGGAATCGAACGGGGTATGCCCGCGCCCATCAGCACATAGTCGACCTTGGCCAGCATGGCGCCGAACAAGGACGGCAGCGTGGTCAGCTGAATTTTTTCCAGAAAGTTGATGCCGACCCGCCCGGCATGACCCATTTTGGCGAGAAAGACTTCCGTGAAATTGGCGAGGACGGTGAGTTCGGTAAAAGCCGGGCCGGGGTGTAACGCCGGCAGCGGCGAAAGCTTGAAGGGGGCCTCGGCCGCTTTACCGCCGGGAATATGATACTGTTGCCAGACGCGCGCGGCCAGTGCGGGCAGTGGAAAGTGCGCGACGGCCCGGGCCAGGTGGCCGCCGGGATCGCCGAGTTGCAGTTGCCGGACAAAGACGCTCGCCAGGGCAGTGCCCGAAACGACGCCGAGTTGACCGGTCTGGGCGACGGCTCGTGCCAGTCGCCAGCCGGAAACAGCCACGCCCATGCCGCCCTGAATTATGATCGGATTTGCCATAAAGATTTCACGCCGGGCCAACTGCGTGGGGAAGGCAAACGTTCGTGCATTACAACGATACGGCGGCAAAAAGGAAGGCGGTATTTAGCTGTCGGACAATTTCATTGATTTACATCAAGCTGCCGCGGGCCGGCGGCCAGCCGCGGGCGAACCCGGTATTATACCAATTACGGCCTGCTTTGAGACTGTGGCGCGGAGAGCTGGTAGGGCGTACCGCCGAGGCTTTGCACTCGTCGCCGCCGAGGCTTTGCACTCGTCGCCGGCCGAGGCTTCGCACTCGTCGCCGGCCCGGTGCGCCGCGGCGGAGCGAGCCGCTCCGCCCTACCCCAAGACACAAGCGCTACGGTCCCAAATGAATTGGTAAATGGTATTATCCAAACAAGCGGATGAAATTAACTTCCACTTGTCCGGCCAGGGTTTCGAGCGCCTGACCGCGGAGTTCGGCGAGCACTTCATAGGCCACGCCGATATTGGCCGGGTGGTTGATGACGGCACCAGCGGGGCCGGGGTCGAGGGGAAACCGATTGCGGTCCGGAGTCGGCGCCTTGGCCGGCGCGTCGGTTTCCACCAGGAGGCGCTTGCCGGGTATGTGGCGGAAATTATTCAGGCGGGCGGCATGGCGTGGTTCAAGCAACTGGATATTGAACGAATAATAGGCTCCGAGTTCGGTGAACGGTTTGATCATCTCGGCCGGGCCGGCATAGCCGTGCAATAGGAAGCCGCGGGCGGGACGCGCGGACTTTTTCAACAGGTCGAGCAGGGTACCCCAGGCTTGCACGCAATGAATGGAAGCGGCGCGGTTCAGTTCCGCCGCGAGCGCGAGTTGGGCGGCGAAGACCTCGGATTGCTCCGCCAGGGAAGCGACCCGGAGGCCGGCGATGCGCGGGTCGTCGGGCCTGAGGCCGTCGATAATCCAGCGGTCGAGTCCGATCTCGCCCACGGCCGCGCGCGGGTCCGCGCTGAGCTGGGCGCGCAGCGCGTCCAGCCAGTTGGCCGACCGGTTGCCGGAGTCCCACGGATGCATGCCATGGCTCGGCAGGATCCAGTCATACTCCTGGGCGAGGGCAGCGACGACGGGCCATTCCTCCTCATTGGTGCCGTTGACCACCGCGCGTTTGACGCCCAATCGACGCAAGTCGGCGTCAATGGCGGCACGATGCGGGGTCAGCTGGTCAAAGTGGAAATGCTGGTGGGCGTCGTAGAGATTCACTGGGAAAATTGAGAGCTGAGAGGTGAGGGTTGAGAGAGCAGAAAAGCTCAATCCTCTCCCCACGCATTCTTCTCGCTCAACTCTCAGCCCTCAACTCTCAACTTCTTCAGTTGATGAACATTGCCTCGTTGGTCTGGAAAAGGGCATGGGCGAGCTTCGTCCACGTGTCTTCCGGACCACCGTATTGAATGTTTCCGCCCACCGGACGCGGGTCGGGGGCATATTTGCCCTTGGGGTTGGTGGCGGCCTGCCGCGCGCGGCGGGCCGCCAGGGCTGTTTCCCGGGCGCCCTTGACGGCGGGCGGCTCGGAGACTTCGAGGGCGGTGCCGGCGGGGTTGCTGCTGATGTAACGGAGGCCGAGCGACCTCTCCTGCTCGTCGGGCGGGCGTTGGAAAATCGCGAGGTAAAGTGAAGTAACGCGATCCGCGTCGGACTTGAGCTCGGTGAACTCGGGCCGGTGGGTGAGCTGGCGCGCGGTCTCGATGACCAGCGGGCTGTTCATCAGGAAGAGCGACTGTTGCGGCACCGTGGTATCGTAGCGTTTGCCGGAGGGGGTGTCCGGATTGGGGAAGTCGAACTGGGTGAGCAGCTCGGGGGGATTGCGCCGGTCGATGTAGGTGTAGAGCGAGCGCCGTTTGCCGAAGTTATCGCTGGCCGGCATGATGGATTTGCCGCCGACGGTGCGGTCGAGCGTGCCGGCGATGGCGAGGAGCGAGTCGTAGACCTCCTCGAAGTCGAGGCGGCGGAGGTTGGCGCGCCAAAGGGATTTGTTCTCGGGGTCGAGGGCCACGGCGGCCGGGTTGGCGTCGCTGCCCTGACAGTAGGTGTTGCTCAGGACGATGGTGCGCTGGAGTTGTTTGATGGACCAGCCTGACTCCACGAAGCGCACGGCCAGCCAGTCGAGCAGTTCGGGATTGGTCGGCGGTGCAGACATATTCCCGAGATCGTCGGGCGTGGGGACGAAGCCGACGCCGAAATGCTGCTGCCAGAGACGGTTGACGAGCACACGGGCGGTGACGGGATTTTTCGGATCGGCGATGGCGTGGGCAAGCTCGCGGCGGCCGGAGCCCTTGTTCCAGACGGCGCGGTGCGACGGGTCCGGGGAGAGAATTGCCAGAAAACGGCGCGGGACTTCGGGCCCCTTGTTCTGGGTTTCACCGCGGACGAGGACCGGAAAGTCGCGGGAGCGGGGGGCGTCGACGACGACGTTGGCGCGCGCCGGCGCCCCGGGGTGTTCGATTTCCAGGTCACCGATCTGGCGTTGGAGCAGCCCCTCGGCGCGGACGAGTTCGCGGCGCTGCTGCGGGTCGCGGTTGCGGTCGCGACGGAAATCAAGATACCGCTGCTGCAAATCTGCCTCCTTTTTTTGAAGTTCCTGCTCCTTGGCCACATAGTCGAGCAACTCGGGCGTCTTGGGAGCCTTGGTGAACAAAGTGGGCTGCTGGACCACCCGCTGCGGCTCGACGCTGTTGGCAAACACGCCGTAGAGCGAATAGTAGTCCTTGGTGGGAATCGGGTCGAACTTGTGATCGTGGCAGCGGGCGCAGGCGACGGTGAGGCCGAGGAAGGCCTTCGTGGTGACATCGATCTGGTCGGCAATGACATCGTCCCGCCGGCCGTCGAACTGGTTGCCCAGGGTGAGAAAACCAAGGGCGGCGAGCATGCGGCGGTCGACGGGCGGTTCCTGTTTTTTTGCCAGGGCGTTCTTTTCGTCCTCCGCGACCAGCCGGTCGGCCGCCAATTGTTCGATGATGAACTGATCGTAAGGTTTGTCGGAGTTGAAGGCGTAGATGACGTAGTCGCGATAGGTCCAGGCGTGGGGATAGCGCGGGTCGTTGCGTTTGGGCGGATCGCCCTTGGTGTCGGAGAAGCGGGCGACATCGAGCCAGTAGCGGGCCCAGCGCTCGCCGTAGTGCGGCGAGGCGAGGAGGCGATCGACCACCTTGGCATAGGCATCGGG
>JANMVS010000294.1:0-3675 GCA_031392885.1 Verrucomicrobiota bacterium | reverse complement strand
TTTCACCTTTAGCTGGGCGAATCTCTCCTGCCAAAAAGGCAGGGAACCGGCGGACACGGAAAACCCAGTCGCATAGGACTGACCGCTGCCGGGGCGTCCTCGGGGAAGTCCGGCCCAGGGGAAAAACGTCATGACCGTCCCCGGTGAGCCTGTGTAGTCGCCGTAGTAGAGGTGATAAGTCCCTGGATCGTCCTGGTTGACGGATTGTTTCACGAAGCGCAGGCCGAGCACTTTGCAGTAAAAATGCATATTCCGTGTAATGTCGGAAGAAATTGCGGTGATATGGTGGAGCCCGTGGGAAGCAGTGATTTTCATCTTAAACTTTGATATCGAAATAATAGCTAAATAAATATCAGCCCTGTCGTCCGATCTTTTTGCAAAGGCGACCAAGATCAGCGAGTTCGGTGGAGGAAAGAGCGCTCATTTCTCGGGTTACATTGGCGACGACCTTGGGGAAGAGGGCGGCGATGAACGCTTGTCCTTTGTCCGTCAGCCTGACCACGACAAAGCGCCGGTCAGTCGGATCGCGCTCGCGCAGCACGTAGCCGACTTTCTCCAGATTATCGACGACCAGCGTGAGATTGCCGCCGCTTTTCAAAAGCTTTTCGGCCAGCTCGCTCTGGCAGAGAGGTCCGATATGATGGAGGGCTTCCAACACGCCAAATTGGGTAACCGTCAAGGCTTCCGGGAGAACAGCGTGAATCCGGACGGACACGGATTCGGCCGCCCTCTCAAGCTTTATAAAAGCATTGAGCGCGTTGATTTCTTCATTCGTGCCGCGGTGACGTGTTCCCATTTCAAATTACTTCAACAATAAAAGATAATATGTCAAAGCAATAAATTTAAAATCCTCGCAAAAAGGTCGCTGAAGCTAGCTCCTGAGCATCTAAATTCGCGGGCGGGGTCGCCCGCGCTCCAGCAGCATGCTGTGCACTGGATTCATGGCGACTTCGCCCTGGAAATGCCTCCTGCCGGCCAACTAAGACATAACCGTTCGAACGGCTCACGGCCCACGACAAGCTCCGAGGTATTGGACCCACCACCACTAAACCAACCAAGCGATTAAGCCTGATCGATTTTATTAATTCTAGTCAAATGCCGTCCACCTTCAAATGGAGTGTTTAGCCACACCCGGACAATTTTAAGCGCTTCCTCTTCCGTCACCGTGCGCTGTCCCAGCGAAAGGCAGTTACCGTCATTGTGCGACCGGTTCCAAGTGGCCACCTGCTCGCTCCAGCAGAGGCCGCAGCGCACACCTTTGACGCGGTTGGCGACGATGGCCTCCCCGTTGCCGGAACCGCCCAAGACGATGCCGCGCTGGACTTCCCCGCGGGCCACCGCTTCGGCCACGGGCCGAATAAAATCCGGATAATCACATGGTGTGTCGGAACTGGTCCCGCAGTCCCGCACGGTGTGCCCGTCGGCGAGCAGCATGGCTTTGATCTTTTCCTTGTAAGCGAACCCGGCGTGATCGGATCCGAGGGCAATGGAGAATTTGTTCATGTGAAAAACAGCGTGCTAATCCGAAAGGGCGAATGTCGTTATTCTGATCACACCGGACTTCAGCAAACAAATTTACTCCCGGCCAACCGGTCGCTCATCGATCCCCCGGATCGGCGCGCTCAACGGACAAAGGCGTTCCTGCTGGAACGAGTCCCGACGATTCAGCGCCGGGAAAGCTATTATTTCCACCGGATGGGCCGCGGCTCGGCGGGGAGGACTCCCCCTACTCGCAGACCTTGGCCCGGATATTTCACACTCGGAATGATCGCTGACGACAAACTGTTTACTGGAGCCGCAGCGACCCCGCTGCGGTTGGCGCGCGAACCACGGCGCGGTCGCCGTGGCTCCATGAAATATCCGGGCCAGCCGTACCTGGTATTACAACGAATCGATCACGCGCAGAAACGCGGCGGTGTCGGCAAAATTTTCAAACACCGCGGTCGGCTGATGCACCGCCAACTCCGACACACCGTAGCGGCCCGTGGCGACCCCGATGGTTTTTGCCCCGATGACCTTGCCGCAGGCGATATCATGCGGGGTATCACCGATGATCACGGTGCGCTCCGGCCTGAAATCCACGGCATGCCGTTCCTTGGCGCGGCGCAGGGCGTGCGGGCCGAGGTCGTTGCGTCGCGGGCTGTCATCGGCGAAGGCGCCGAACTCGAAGTAGTGCCAGACCTGGTAGTGGGCCAGCTTCAACTCCGCGCCGCGCCGCAGATTGCCCGTGAGCAATCCCTGGGCGACATCTGACCGGTGCTTGAGGGTTTCCAGCAGTTCCAGCACGCCCGGCAGCACCTGGCCTTGCTGACCGTTGCGTAACTCCTGCGGCAGCAACTCCAGGTAGGTTTCCAGGTAATCGTGGGAGTTTTGCGGCGTGTCCGGGAGTCCGACATGCCGGAAGACCTCGCCCGTGATCCAAGTATCGGTCCGGCCCGCCCAATCGATTTTTCTCAGATCGCAGGTGACGCCAAAGCGCTTGGTCAGCGCCTTCTCCATGGCCCGCACCCCCGCGCCATGCGAAACAATGATGGTGCCGTCGATGTCCCAGAGGATAAGTTTTTTCACGAAGCTTGGTGTAGGAGCCTGCTTGCAGGCGATAAGCCTGAATCGCCTGCAAGCAGGCTCCTACAAAAGACAAAGCGGCGCGCTGCCTTTCAAGCGTTTATTCACTCCGCCTCCGCGTTGGCCGTCGTCGCACTGCGCACCGCCGTAAACGCCGTGCCGCCCAAAATCAGCGCCGCCCCGATGGCCTCGTGCCATGCGAAGCGCTCGCCGAAGAAAATCATGCCGCCGACGGCGATCCCCAGGGGCACCAGCATCTGGATGAGCGATCCCTCGGCCACCGGCAGGTCGCGGAAAGCGCGCGTCATGGTCAGTTGCCCGACCCCGGCCGTGATCCCGGCCGCCAGCATGATGAGCCAGGCCGTGATGGACAGCGGCTCATAGTTGAGGACCGCGGGCACGGCGCAGATGAGCAGGCCGTAGGCGCATTGGGCCGAGAAAATTGTCGAAGTATGCTCGGTGGCATGCAGCTGCCGGATGGTAACGACGACGTAGGCTGAGAGCAGGGCCGCGGTGATCGCCAGGAGGTCGTAGACTCCAGGGTGGGCGGTCGTGGAAAAGACATTGGTCAGCAGGCCGATTCCGGCCAGGGCGGCGACTCCCCCCAAGACGACCGCTGGTCGCAGTTTCTCCCGGAGCATCCCCGCGGCCAGCAAGGCGCCCCAGATCACGTAGGAGTTGCCAATGAAAGTCGCCCGGCCGGCGCCCAGTTTTACGACGGTCAGATACGAGAGATAGACCCCGCAGCCGCCCACCACGCCACGCTCAATCAGCTTGCGGCTTCGATACAACTGGCGCGGCTGGAACTCGCGCCAGTACACTGCGGCAATCAGACTGAGTCCGATGGTGAAGCGTGCGCACGAGATCAGCCAGATGTTGGCGGAGTTGATCGCGCCGAGCGCCCGGACCAGCAGTACCGTGACTGTGAAGCAGACGGCCGAAACCAGCATGAGCAGGAAAGCACGGCGGTGCGGAGGGCCGGACATGAGAGGGAAAGCCGGGTGGGATTGAATCGGGAGGCGCGACTCAGCCGTATCCATGCATTAACTTTTGGTGGAACCCGGCCTCCGGACGGGTTGGGGCGATACCCTTAGAATAACCCGTCCGGAG
>JANMVS010000291.1:0-2581 GCA_031392885.1 Verrucomicrobiota bacterium | reverse complement strand
GATGAAACAGTCGAAATGCTTCAGGGGATGATTGATGAACGGCTTGATGCACATGCCGTGGAAAAACATGAAAAAATAACCGAACAGGATCGTAAGGGGATGGCGGATGAAGAGATAGCCAAAGCGTCGGGTCCGGGAACTTTTCCGGAACTGCTCCTTGGTCATGATCGGATAGGACCCGATGTGCGACCCGCGCAGCTTGGAATTGTGATTGTGATGATGGTTGTGCGAACTGCGCCAGATGCTGCTCGGACTGAGCGACAGGATGCCAAACAGCCGCATCAGGCCTTCGGCCAGCTTCGACCGGGGCAAAATGGCGTAGTGCTGCTGATCATGATAAATGACAAAAAAACGGATCATGAGCAGACCGCTCAGAACGCCGCAGGCTATTTTTGCCCCCACATGAAAATTCCAGAGCGAGCCGGCGATGGAGAGAACCAGGAGAAACGCGGTAGAGATAATCACCCACCAACTGCGGAGGGCATTATCTTTGGCAAATGGCTTGGTCGCGAGGATCAGTTCCGGTCCTTCCAACGCCTCGTGCTCGCGCTCGTGCTCTAACTCTAGCTCCTGCTCGGTCGCGTGGGTATGGGTTTCACTCATCATGAACCTCTTTTTAATGAAGATTTATCCACGCGTGCAAGGACTATGTCGGCATAATTTTTACAGTGTAAAGTCCACATTTGCAAGTAGGTGACCGACTGATTCCTGCGGTGGAACCAGCCCGGACATTTTATTGCCACGAAGATAATTATTAAGAAATTTCCGCGGCCTTGCGGACAGAGCGGCATTGTCGCGGCCTGCCCCGACGATGTCGGTCGAGTTGATGTAAATCTGCTTAGTGGAGCCGCCGCGACCCCGCGGCGGTTGGCCGAGCGAGCCCCGGCGAGGTGCCGTGGCTCCATGAAATATCCGGGCTAGGAACCACTCGGGGAACGGCGCCGGGTTCGCTGATGGCAAAGTTCGGCCGTTCGGGGCTCGGTCTGGCGCGCCCTGATCCGCTGCGGGGCTCCACCCGCCGCGACGTGTGGCCTAATGTCATGCTCCCCCGGTTGCGATCGCCAACGCAGCCGCGGATCGCTCCAGTGGGCGGTGGCCCGACGCTCACGAACGCTATCCTGAAAGGTTTCACTGGGTGGGACGACCAACGTTGCCGATAGCTGACTGGTTTTTGCCTTCATATTTTCCCCTTTATTTTCAACCAGGCATTATTGCACAGTTAAGTCCGGTGTACGCCGCATTTCTTGCCAAATCGGTGCGCAGATAAGGCCGGACGAAGCAAGGCCATGTAATCTCTTAAATACTCGCTGAATGGAAATTGAAGTCGTAGCGTCGACTGCTAACTGGCGTTCTCCGTTAAATCCCACCGTTGCCCATGAATCCCACCCGTCGCGATTTCCTTCAGACCGCTCTCGCCGCTTCTGCGGCCACAGCCGCACTCGCCGCCGGCATCAAAACCGCAGCCGAGGACAAATCCCCCATGGCCCCCCGTGATTTCTACGAACTGCGCTGCTATCGTCTCAAACCTGGCGCCTCCTCCCCCCCGCTGGACCGCTATCTCGAGCAAGTCTTCCTTCCGGCCCTGCAGGCTCGCGGACTCGCCCAAGTCGGCGTGTTCACTGAGGTTGAGGTGAACAAAAAGGCCGTCACCTGTACGGCAAACCCTGACTCACCCGTCTGGGTACTTATCACGCACGCAACGCTCGCCTCCTTCGTGAGCATCAGTGCCGACCTGAACACTGATCCCGTCATCCAAGCCGCCGGCGCCGACTACTGGCGAGTGCCGAAAACCTCCCCTGCTTTCGAGCGGATCGATACCTGGTTGCTGCGTTCCTTTGCGGGTATGCCCCAGCTGGAACTCCCGCCATTTTCGGTCAACAAAACCCCGACCCGCATCTTCGAAATGCGCGATTACGAGAGCCACAGTGAGGCCAAGGCGCTCAGTAAAATGGCGATGTTCAATGATGGCGAAATCCCGCTGATGAAGGACCTCGGCATGTGGCCGGTGTTTTTCGGCCAAGCCCTCGCCGGCCCGAATCTGCCGCATCTCCGCTACATCACCAGCGGACCGGATCTCGCGACGCACCTCGCCAGTTGGAACAAGTTCGGCCCCGATCCGCGCTGGATGAAAATGAAGGATCTCCCGGAATACGCCGACAACGTCTCCAAGAATACCGCGCGTTTCCTGGTCCCCACCGCCTACTCGCAGATTTGAGGCGACAAGGCCGCCGCGGGCTTATTTCTGCCAATCGCGATAGACCCACGCCAAACCGCTGCTGAAGGAATACGGCCGGACAGAATTGTGGTTTTCTCCGGCATAAACCGTGTAGCGGTATTCCACGCCTGCCGGCTTCACCGCGGCAAACGCTTCGAGGAATGGCAGGACGCGGCTGATTTCAAATTCCTTGGTCTCGTCGGCCCCGAAGGAGAAATAAAGATCCTCGGGGCAAGCCCCGAGGCATTTTAAGCTTGGAGGGCTGGACTCCTTTGCCGGGCGACGGCCCGGACAAGCGCCCCGGCGAAGGCCGGGGGACGATCCCTGGAACGCCAGCAGGGGTTAACGGGGCACACCGGGTTTGTT
>JANMVS010000262.1:0-1883 GCA_031392885.1 Verrucomicrobiota bacterium | reverse complement strand
TAAGCCATCCGGCCTAAAAAATCATTGGGGGTTGAAAGTCGGCCGGTAACCGGAAAAGTACCGCCGGTTACCGCCATGTCACTCGAGTCCCACTTCGCCCCCTTTCGTTCGAACATCATCGGCATCGATCAGGATTTTGAGACGCCCTTTGGCCGGCAGCGCATCCTCTACGCGGACTGGACGGCCAGCGGGCGCATGTTCGGCCCCATCGAGCGGATGATGAGCGGACAGATCGCGCCTTTCATCGGCAACACCCACACCGAGACCTCCGTCACCGGCACGACGATGACCCGCGCCTATCACGAGGCGCTCCATCTCATCAAGCGCCACGTCCATGCCGCGCCCGACGATGCCATCATCTGTTACGGTTCCGGCATGACGGCGGTGGTGAACAAGTTCCAGCGCATCCTCGGGCTGCGCGTCCATGAAAAATTCCTCGAACGCGTGCAGGTCCCGCCCGCCGAGCGCCCGATCGTTTTCGTCACCCACATGGAGCACCACTCGAACCAGACCTCGTGGATCGAAAGCCTCGCCGAGGTGCGGGTGATCAACGCCACCGCCGCCGGCCTCGTCGACCTCGCCCACCTCGCCGCCCTGCTCGAGGAATATCGCGACCGCGCGGTGAAGATCGCCTCGGTGACCAGCTGCTCCAACGTCACGGGCATCCTCACCCCCTACCACGAAATCGCCGCGCGGCTGCACCGTGCCGGCGGCCTGTGTTTCGTGGATTTCGCCGCGAGCGCCCCTTACATCGCCATCGACATGCACCCGGCGGACCAGCCCGACGGCTGGCTCGACGCCCTCTACTTCTCCCCGCACAAGTTTCTCGGCGGCCCCGGCAGCAGCGGCGTCCTCATCTTCAGCAAGAAACTCTACAAGAACCGCGTGCCGGACAATCCCGGCGGCGGAACCGTTGACTGGACCAACCCGTGGGGGGAGCACAAGTACTACGACGACATCGAGGCGCGCGAGGACGGTGGCACGCCCGGCTTCACGCAGGCCATTCGCGCCGCGCTGTGCATCCGCCTGAAGGAGGCCATGGGCGTGGCCAATATCCAGCGCCGCGAGCACGAGTTGCTCGACCTCGTCTGGGACCGGCTGCGGTCCATCCCCGGCGTACATGTGCTGGCCGACCAGCAGCGCGACCGGCTCGGCATCATTTCCTTCTACATCGACGACCTGCACTTTAATCTCGCCGTGCGCCTGCTCAACGACCGCTACGGCATCCAGACCCGCGGCGGCTGTTCCTGTGCGGGGACCTACGGCCATTACCTGCTGCACGTCTCGCGCGGACACTCCCGCGCCATCACCGACCGGATCAACCTCGGCGACAACACGGATAAGCCGGGCTGGGTGCGCCTCTCCCTCCATCCCACCACGACGGATGCGGAAGCCCTCCGCCTGGTGGAGGCCATCGCCGCCCTGGCCGCCAACCATCGCACCTGGGCCGCCGATTACACCCATCATCCCCGGAACAACGAGTTCACCCATCACCGGGACACCGGCGCCATCGGCCGGCGCGTGGAAGCGTGGTTCGACGAGTTCACCACCACCGGCACCGTCGCGCCCGACTGGGAACCGACCGGGCTCGGCTACGAGATCTGAGGACCAGAGCTGAAAAGCCCGGGAGGGTGAAACGCGATCGTTCGTTCTGCTAGCCCGGATATTTCACCCTCTTCTCGCCACCGAAACCACACCCGGTGCCAAATCTTTTTCCGCATTCACGGCTGCTCGGGATATCCGGGCTAAGGACAAAACCGCCCGGCGGTTTTGTTTCAGCCCGCATGACCGACAAGGTCCCGGACCCACGCGGGCTGAGAGTCGTCGAGCACCGCATAAATTCTCGTGCCGAGTGTGAAATATGCGGGCTAGGGGCGGTTGCC
>JANMVS010000234.1:0-2699 GCA_031392885.1 Verrucomicrobiota bacterium | reverse complement strand
GTTTGGCGCCGAGCTCCTGCAGGACGCGAAACGCGTAGCCGAACTCGGGACCGTCCTGCGTCTTGATCGCGGCGTGTTCATAACCGGAGGATTTGCTGAAAAAGTGCACTTTTTTCAGCGGAAAAGGAGGGGCCTCGGCGGCAGATTGATGGGCAGGTCATTCCAGTCGTGCAGCAGGACTGGGCCGGCTGATAGCCTGAGTATCTTATACCCGTGGGTGTGAAATATTCGCCCGGTCGGGCCGACTTTGTCGGGGCAAACCGCGCTAGGGTCGCTTTTCCCCGACGTAGCGTCAGGGGAAACGGATATTTTTCTGAGGGTGTTTGATTCAGAGTGTGAAATGTCGGGTTAGGGCGGAAAAGACTGGTTGCCTACGCAGGGAGACGTGACAACAACGAACCGGAATGGCTTCCAGAGCAAGAAACTGCCTGGTGCTGGATCCCCGACATGCATTTGATATTATCCTTCCATGGCCCTGCAACAGCTGACTGAGGAGCAGATCAAGAATTGGTCGCGGGCGCAGAAGGACGAGTGGTGGTTTAAGAGGGTGTATCGTGGCGACCTGCCGCAACTGACCATCCGCTCAGCGCTCACGGGCTTCTTGCTCGGCGGGATTTTGGCGGCCACGGCACTCTACATCGGAGCAAAATCGGGCATTTCCATCGGGATTGGCATGACGTCGGTAATCCTGGCCTTTGCCATCTTCAGGATCATGGCGACAAGCGGCTTGATGGCTGATCTCACGATTCTGGAAAATAATTGCACCCAATCCATCGCCACGGCGGCCGGCCACATGATGGTACCGATGACCTCAAGTTTGGCGGCCTACATGTTGGTCACCGGACGCATTTTGCCGTGGTGGCAGATGCTGATCTGGTGCTGCGTCATTGCGATCCTGGGCGTGCTGGTGGCATTTCCGATGAAACGGCGGTTTATCAACGAGGATCAGTTGCCATTTCCCGAAGGCCGGGCGACGGGCGTTGTGCTCGACGCACTTTATACCGGTGAGGCGGCTGCGGGGATGCGCAAGGCGCGGCTGCTCGGCCTCTCCTCCCTGTTGACTGGCTGCTACCAATTTCTGGCTAGCGGCGGCTGGATGAAGCTGGTGCAGTTTAAAATTTTAGGCCTCGACCGGTGGGCGGGCCGGAAGCAGCCGTGGTCGATCAGCGAACGCCTGGACGAGTATTACTACCTGCTGGCCGCCAAGTATCAATTATGGACCCCAAAGATTCTCGGGACTGACGTGCGCCAGCTGGGGTTGCGGGTCACGCTGGATGCGGCGATGTTGGGTATCGGCGGTTTGATGGGCATCAGAACCGCCTCCAGTGTCATGCTGGGGGCCTTCGTGAATTTCTTCATTCTTGCGCCGATCATGATCCAGCGGGGAGACATCAAATCCTATGTGGCGCCCAGCGGGGTGCTGATAAAAATCACCCGTGGCGAAATCGTCAACCAGTGGGCCTTGTGGTGGGGCGTGACGATGATGGTCGTCGGCTCATTGGTCGGCCTGCTCGCCAAACCTGATTTGTTTGTTAATACTTGGAAGTCATTGCGCCGTCGAAATCCCGCGGGGCCCGACTCGGCCGACTTGCTGGCCGGCATCGAAGTGCCGCTCTGGATATCCTTCGTCGGGGTGCCCCTCTTCAGTTTGCTGGGCGCATGGGTGACGCATCTGTTTTTTGGCGTGCCGTGGTACCTGTCGTTCCTCTCGCTGCCCCTCATTTTGGTGCTGACGATTATCTGCGTTAACTCCATGGCGCTCACTTCGTGGGCGCCGACCGGGTCACTGGCAAAGATCACCCAATTCACGATGGGCGCCATCGATCGCGCCAACCCGGCGAATAACCTCCTGCCGGCCGGCATGACCGCCGAGATTGCCGCGAATGCCGCCAGTCTGCTGTCCGACATCAAGCCCGGCTACATGCTCGGGGCCAAGCCACGCCAGCAGGCTTTCGCCCATGTGATTGGCATCCTTGCCGGGACGCTGACGGTCGTCCCGTTGTTTTTCCTGTTGTTCCTGCCCCCGGGCAAGGATGGGGTTCGTTCGGTCACGACTATTGTTTCAGACCAATTTGCGATGCCCGCCGCCCTGCAGTGGAAGGGGGTCGCTGATCTGATCGCCAAAGGGGTGCACAACCTGCCGGATTCGGCGGTGGTCGCCATGGTGGTGGCGGTGGTTGGTGCTTTGGCGATCGAGGTGGCGGGCATTGTGACCAAAGGCCGGTTCCCGCTCTCCGCCGTTTCCATCGGCTTGGGGGTGGTGCTGCCGCCCGAGTCCAGTTTCGCCATGTGGGTGGGGGCGCTGATTTTCTGGTGGTATGGCCGCAAGCACCCGACGCCTGGAACCAAGGGCCATGAGTTTTGGGTCGCGGGCTGCGAGCCGATCTGCGCCGGACTGATTTCCGGCGCCGCGCTCGTCGGCATCGGCAACGCCATCGTGAATGTACTGCTGAACTGAGCGGTCGGGATGCAGTCATTGAGCATGCTGGGGGCGCGCCATTGGCACGGATTCAAATCGTATGACGGAACGAATAATGCAGATCGATCCGCCAAGAGGCGGATCCTTGCTTCACGCAAAGGCCACCATTGCGAGATCGAGCACCTCGCCCTCAATCCCGGTGACGCTACGATCTGCCGTCACCAGGTGCCGGCGGCGCAGCACACCGTCGGGGAACGCCGGCGTCGCCCGGTAGAACGCC
>JANMVS010000230.1:0-23059 GCA_031392885.1 Verrucomicrobiota bacterium | reverse complement strand
CAAGCCGCTCCACCTTCAGCTTTTGGCTTAGGCGGATGGCTAGGGTTGATTTTTTCTTGGCGAAAATCGGCTGCTGGGGTAGCCACAGGCCTCCGGGCATGTGGGGTTGGCGATTGTTTGCCGTAGCGGCAGGCGGGACGCCCGCCGCTACGGCCGAGAACAAATCAGCCCTCGCGGATGGCCGGGCTCGGACGCGGCTCGGCGGGGATCGGCTCGGCGGGGACGACTCGCCCTACCCGTTTGGGCCCTGTTTTCAATCCAATCGGCTAGGGCGAAAGGACCAGGTTTTAGGCTTCCTGTTCCTGACTTATCGTCTTCCGCTTAGCCGATAAATCTTTCACCTTAGCACTTTCCCCATGTCCGACATCTCCACTTCCCTCACCGTCCGCGACGTCAAGGCCCTTAGCCGCACCGGGGGCGACCATTTCAGCAGCGTGCTGCTGATCAAGCGGCTCGCCGAACGCCCGACCAAGACCGGTAACCCGTTCCTGATGGTGGAACTCGGCGACAAGACCGGCACGTTCAACTGCAATTGCTTCAGCGACAATCCGTCGTTCGAGTTCTTCAAGGCGCTCAAGGAGGGTTCGGTGGTGCGCATTGAGGCGAAGGTGGACTATTACCAAAATCGTTTTTCCCCCAAGCTGCTCCGCGCCGAGGAAATTTCCGCCGACCAGCTCGCGGGTTCGCCGCTCATGGCCAACCTGGTCGAGACCGCCCCCGAGGACGGCGACGCGCTTTGGACGGAGTTTCAAACTCACCTCGCGGCGATCGTCCACTCTGAACTCCGCGCCACCGTGCAGGCCGTGTTTGATGAAATCGGTGAAGCCTTCCGCGTCGCGCCGGCGGCCCTCGCCATGCATCACGCCTACCGGCACGGCCTGCTCGAGCACACCTGCCACATGGCCCGCGCCTGCCAAGCCCTGGCGCCACTTTATCCGGAGATTGATGCCGATCTCGCTCTGGCCGGTGTGCTCGTGCACGACACCGGCAAGGTGATCGAGTATCAGGGCACGCTCGCCACCTCGCGCAGTCGCAAGGGCATCTTGCAGGGCCACGTCGTCCTCGGTTACCAGCTCGTCCGCAAGGCGGGGCTCAAGGCCAAGCTCACCGCCGATCTGCTCGAGCGCCTCGAGCACATTGTCCTCAGCCACCAGGGGGAGCTCGAATGGGGCGCCGCCATCATCGCCGCCACCCCCGAAGCCGTCTTCGTCGCCAAGATCGACGACCTCGACGCCAAGATGGGCATGGTGCAACGCCTGCTCCGGCAGGCCGGCGAGCATGACGAATTTTCCGACAAGCACCCTGGCCTGAATGCCCAACTGCTGCTGACGAAGCCGTCGAAGTAAAGATCCCCGGAGCAAGCTCCGGGGTATTGGACCCATCATGAATAAA
Source organism: Verrucomicrobiota bacterium (assembly GCA_031392885.1). GTDB lineage: Bacteria > Verrucomicrobiota > Verrucomicrobiia > Opitutales > Opitutaceae > Lacunisphaera. The sequence goes on along the minus strand of JANMVS010000230.1, from coordinate 21,667 downwards.
CCGGGGGGCTTTGCTTACGGTCAATCCACGATGAGTTTTGGGCAATAAGTGGGGAGCAGCCGGGTTCACGAACGACTATAGTGCGTCTTCCAATTCACCCACCATGGCCATCCTAATTGATCGTGTTCCCCAGAATATCACTGGCAAATATTACGTCGATGCCACCTGCATCGATTGTGACCTATGCCGCTCCACCGCGCCGGAATTCTTCGGCCGCACGGAAGACGGCCTGTCCTTTATCAGCAGGCAGCCGGTGTCGGCCGAGGATATCGCCGCCGTGGAGGAGGCCATGGACGCCTGCGCGACCACGTCCATCGGCAACGATGGGCCGTAAGGAATAGCCGCGGGTCGCGCGCCGGCCTGTGTCGCCCCATTTTCCGGGCGCAATTTGTTGCGCCCTGCCCGCTATGTGAGCAATTGCACAATCCGCACGATGGGCAGGAAAAGCGCGATCACGATGGTGCCAACGACCAGTGCGAGAAATAGGATCAAGATGGGCTCAATGAGCGAGCTGAGTCCGGCGACGGCGTTGTCCACTTCGTCCTCATAGATCGCGGCGACCTGGTGGAGCATGGCCGGCAACTGGCCGGTGTGTTCACCGACGTCGATCATGCTCGTGACCATGGGCGGAAATACCGTGGTATTCTCCAGCGACCGGGCGATGGTCGCCCCCTCCTTCACCCGGTCATGCACCGCACTGATCGCCCCGGCCACCCGGGCGTTGCCGCAAGTGTCGCGCGCGATGAGCAACGCCGGCAGCAAAGGCACCCCGCTGGACAACAAGGTGCCCAGCGTCCGGCCGAAGCGAACAATGATGTCCTTGAGCAGCAGTTCGCCGAAGAGGGGCAATGTGATGATCCAGGAGTCGATCCGCCGTGCGCCCTCGGCCGTCCGCCGGTAAATTTGGAGGCCAAGCCCCGCTGCGACCCCGAACCCCAACGCCGTCAAAAAATGGTGTTGCGCCCCCTGGCTGACGGTCAGCACCAACTGGGTCAACGCAGGCAGCGGCGCGCCCTTGAGCAGATCGGCGAAGATTTGTTGAAACTTGGGCACCACAAACCCGAGCAGGCCGACCAAGATGAGCAGCGCCACGGCCAGGACGATGAGCGGATACATCACGGCCGAGGCGACTTTCCCTCTCAACTTCAGACTTTTTTCCTGGAATTGCGCCAACCGCTCCAGCACCACATCGAGCGCGCCGCCCGCCTCGCCGGCCTTCACCATGTTAAGGTAGAGCCGATCAAACACCTGGGGATGCAGCACCAGCGCCTCCGACAGCGGACTGCCGGACTTGATGGCCTCGGCCGCCGTCGCCAGCACGCGACGGAAAAACAGGTTGCGCTCCTGCCGGGCGAGAACTTCCAAGCCGCGCAGCAGCGGCACGCCGGCGTGCAACAGGGCGGCCAGCTGTCGCGTAAAAACGGCCATCTCCTTCAGCTTGACGCGGCAGCCAAAGACCCGCTGCCACGCCATTGTTAGTCCGGAGCCGGCAGTTTTCGCCTCCCCGGACCGGGCGGACATCCCGCTGGTAGAGGTGGTCGGGGTGACATCAGTGGGGAACAGGCCCTGTCCGCGCAGTAAGATGGCAGCCTGCTTGATGTCGGGCGCGTCCAGCCGGCCGGTGCTCTCGGCCCCTTGAGCGTTTAAGGCAATGTAGGTGAAATTAGTCATAAGTGTATTTCAGGACTTCTTCCACGGTGGACTGGCCGGCGAGGATGGCGTCGATGCCGGCGGCGCGAAGTGTAGTCATCCCCTGTTCCACCGCTTTCTGCTGAAGTTGGCGGAGCGAGGCGCCCTGCCCCACCAGTTCACGCAGCGGGTCGGTCAAACGCAGGAACTCAAAGAGACCGAGCCGGCCCTTGTAACCCGTGTGGTGGCAGGCCGGGCAGCCCGCGCCCGAAAAAAACGGCCGGCCCTGCAGGGTGGCCGGGGTGAGGCTGAGCTGGCGCAGCAAAGCATCCGTGGGCGCAAAGGCCGTCTGACAAGACGGGCAGACCCGGCGCACGAGCCGCTGGGCGAGCACCGCCTCCACGGTCGAGGCCAGCAGGAAAGGTTCGATCCCCATGTCCACGAGGCGCGTGATGGCGCCCGGGGCATCGTTGGTGTGCAGGGTGCTCAACACCAGATGGCCGGTGAGCGAAGCCTGGATGGCGATCTGGGCCGTCTCGAGATCGCGGATTTCACCGACCATCACGATATCAGGATCCTGTCGGAGAAAAGTGCGCAAGGCCCGGGCGAACGTCAGGCCCGCCGGCAGGTTGACCGCTACTTGCATGACGCCATCAAGTTCGTATTCGACCGGGTCCTCGACCGTGACGAGTTTTGCGTCGATGGTATTCAGGATCTGCAGGCAGCTATAGAGGGTGGTGGTTTTGCCTGAACCTGTCGGTCCGGTGACGAGAAGAATACCGTTGGGCCGATGGATAATCTCCTCAATGCCTTGGTGGACGGGAGCGGGCAGGCCGAGTTGCGTGAGTTCCAGCGGACGGGAGGATTGGTCGAGCAGGCGCAGGACGACACTCTCCCCGAACTGCGTGGGCAGGGTGGAAACGCGTAAATCCACGGCGCGGCCGCCCAAGGTGAGCTTGATCCGTCCGTCCTGCGGCAGGCGGTGCTCGGCGATGTTCAAATTCGCGAGCACCTTGAGGCGCGAAATGATGGGCCGGGCGAGGCTCTTCGGCGGGGGCGGCAGCGCGTAGAGCGTGCCGTCGAGACGGTAACGGATGTTGAACTCCTGTTCGAAGGGCTCGAAATGAATGTCAGATGCCCGGGCGCGGATGGCTTGCGCCAGTACCTGGTTGACGAAACGGACGAGAGGCGTCTGACCGGCCAGTTGCTCAAGGTCCGTCTCACTAAGGGTGGAATCGTCAACCGTCGCGACGGACGACCGCAATTCGCCGAGGACGGTGTCGAGCGACTTTTCCTCCTCGCCGTAATGCTGGTGGATGAGCCGGAGCACACCCGCGGGATCGGCCACGGCGAGCCGCACCTCGCGTTGGAGGGCAAAGGTCAGGTCGTTGATCAGGCTGGGATTGAATGGGTCGACCGTGAGCAGCGTGATGGCGAGGTCATCGAACGCGATGGGGGCCACGCCATAAGTGAGTGCCAGGCCCCTCTCGACCAGTGCCAGCGCATCGTCCGGCAGGGTGGCAGGCAGATCCCTGATGCAAGCATGGCCGAGGTGCTCGGCGACGGCCAACAGCAGGGCGGATTGATCGAGCAGGCCAAGACCTAGCAGGAGCGGGGCGAGGGGCTGACCCGTCGCTTGATGCCGGGCAAACGCCGTCTGCAGCGCATCCGGCGCGATCAGCCGGCGCGCCGCCAGCAGCTGGAAAAGAATACGGTCGTGCCCTGCGAACATGATAGTCCGGCCGGGGCCCACGGCCTGTAAATTGAATCCTAGGCGAGCTCGCGCAGTTTGAAGCCCATGCTGGTGAGCTTCTCGCGCATGGCGATCTGCTCCTGGGATTTTTCGAGCGCCTCGTCGGGCTCGATCAGCTCGCGGTTGACCAGGCTCATCAGATGGGTGTCGAGCGTGATCATGCCGAGCGCGGCCCCCGTCTGGATGTCGGACGGGATGCGGAAGGTCTTGTTGTCGCGGATGAGCGAGGCGATGGACGAGGTGTTGACCATGATCTCGTAGGCCGCGATGCGCCCGCCGGACTTCTTTTTGCAGAGCGACTGGGAGATGACGCAAATAATCGAGGTGGAGAGCTGCATGCGGATCATCTCCTTCATGCTGGCCGGAAAGGCATCCACGATGCGGTCGACCGTCTTCGCTGCGCTGTTGGTGTGGAGCGTGCCGAACACCAAATGGCCCGTCTCGGCGGCGCTGATGGCGGCCTCAATCGTCTCCAAGTCGCGCAACTCCCCGACCAAAATGACATCGGGATCCTGCCGCAGGGCGCGCTTGATGGCCTCGGCGAAACTTGGCACATCGGAGCCGACCTCGCGCTGGGTGACGACACACTTCTTGTGGGCGTGGTAATACTCGATCGGGTCCTCGATGGTGATGATATGGCCGTCGCGGTTCTCGTTGATATAATTTATCATCGAGGCGAGCGTCGTGGACTTGCCGGAGCCGGTCGGCCCGGTGACGAGGAACAGGCCGCGCGGCCGGTACAGCAGTTCCTTGATCTTGTCCGGCATGCCGATCGCTCGCAGGTCGAAGAGCTGGTTGGGAATCTGGCGCAGCACCATGCCATAGTTGCCCTTGGCCTTGAGCACACTGACGCGGAAGCGGGCTTTTTCCCCAAAGGCAAAGCCGAAGTCCGTGCCGCCATTCAGCTTCACATTCTGGATGTGGTTGTCCGGCGTGATGGACAACATGAGTTTCTCCGTGTCCTCGGGTCGCAACTCGGGCCCGTCGATGGGCGTCATGCTGCCCCGCAGGCGCAGGCAGGGCGGGACACCGACCTGCAAGTGCAGGTCGGAGCTCTTCTGGTCCACAACCAGATCGAGAAGGTCATTCATTTCGTAGCTCATGTGGGGGGTGGGTTAAGCGGGTTGGTTAAAGTTCGTCGCCGACGGTCGCAGCCACAACCTCCTCGATTGTGGTGAGGCCGGCGAGCATTTTACGAATGCCATCTTCTCTCAGGGTGCGCATGCCATTCCGCCGCGCCTGCTGGCGCAGGTGGACAGCGGTAACATTGTCGTAAATCATACTGCGAATCTCGTCCGGCACGAGAAAGATTTCAAAGAGGCCCAGCCGGCCATGGTAGCCGGTGCCCTGGCAGGCCTCACAGCCCGCGCCGTGGAGGAAATTTGCCCCCGCCAGCTGCGCGGACGTCAGGCCGAGGGCGTGCAACTCGCGCACCGCCGGAGTGTAGGCGCACCGGCACTGCGGGCAGATGCGCCGCACCAACCGCTGGGCCAGGGCGGCCCGCAGCGCGGCGGCGAGCAGAAAGGGCTTGGCGCCGATATCGATGAGTCGCGTGACGGCCGACGGCGCATCATTGGTGTGCAGCGTACTGCAGACCAGATGACCGGTGAGGGAGGCGTGCAGGGCAATCTCCGCCGTCTCCCGGTCGCGAATTTCGCCGACCATGATGATGTTCGGGGCCTGGCGGAGCATCGCGCGAAGCGCGGCGGCGAAGGTCAGGCCAATGCTGGAGTTGACTGCCACCTGATTAATGCCGGCCAGTTGGTATTCGACCGGATCCTCGACAGAGATGATTTTACGATCAGGTCGATTGAGGCACTGCAAGGCGGTGTAAAGAGTGGTGGTCTTACCCGAGCCGGTCGGTCCGGTGGCGAGGAAGATGCCGTCGGGAGAAGCAATGAGCCGCTCGAACTCCTGCTGGTCGTCAGCCAGCAAGCCCAATTCCGGCAGGCCGAGTTTCAGGTTTTTCTGGTCCAGAATGCGCAGCACGATGCTCTCGCCGTGAGCCGTCGGCAGGGACGACACCCGCAAATCCAGCGGACCGTTGGCAGCCGCAATCTGGATGCGCCCGTCCTGCGGCAGGCGTTTCTCGGCGATGCTGATGTTCGCCATGATCTTGAGGCGCGAAATGAGGGCAGGCTGCAGGTGCTTCGGTGGTGCCTCCACCTCACAGAGCACGCCGTCGATGCGGTAGCGGACACGGAAGCGACGCGCGAGCGGCTCAAAGTGAATGTCCGAGGCGCGGCGGCGGATCGCCTCGCTAATGATCGCGTGCACCAACCGGATGAGGGGCGCGCCTGGTTCGCTCGCCGGCCCTTCCTGGCCGTTTCCCCCTGTTGGAGTCGTGCCCCCCGGCGGGCTTTCGCGAGCGAAGGCACCGGTCCCGGGCAGCTCAGACAGATCGCCCCGCTCCCGACCGTAATAGCGCACCAAGGCGCGGCGAATATCCTCGGCGGACGCCAGCGCCGGCGAGATCGCGGTCCCGGCGACAAAGCCCAGACTTTCGAGGACCTCGTCCGTCGCGGGCTCGGCCACCGCGACCCACAATCTCCCCTTCTCCTGCGCGAAGGGCATGACGTGGTGCAAGTGCACCACGGCATGCGGCAGGCGGGCGAGAACTTCCAGGGTGATCTGCCGGGTCGAGAGTACGACATAGGGCATGCCCCACTTGTCGGCCACGGCGTCAGCCAAGGCCGCTTCGTCGAGTGCCCCTTCCGCCGCCAGAATTTCCACGAGACTCGGCGAGGGGGTGGAATGGTCCGGGTGCTCCGCCACCTTCAGCCGGGCCGTCGCCAGACATTCGGGTGTCACCAGCCCCCGTTCGAGTGCGATTTGCATCACGTGGTCGTCAAGGGAAGTCACGGCGGGAGCCGACATGGGCTTTAGCGGTTAAGACTCATCAGGAATTCCGCATTGGTCTTCGTCTTCTTCAGCCGCTGGATGAGCATGTCGAGCGAATCCGCCGCCGGCACGCCCTGCATGGCGCGGCGCAGCGCATAGACGCGGAGCAGTTCATCGGGATGGTAGATGAGCTCCTCCTTCCGGGTACCGCTTTTATCGATGTTGATCGCGGGGAAAATGCGCTTGTTGACAAGGTCGCGGTCGAGGTGGAGCTCCATGTTACCGGTGCCCTTGAATTCCTCAAAGATGATCTCGTCCATGCGACTCCCCGTGTCGACGAGGGCGGTGCCCAAAATGGTAAGACTGCCCGCGCCCTCGATGTTGCGCGCGGAACCGAAGAAACGCTTGGGCTTCTGCAGGGCATTGGCCTCGAGGCCGCCCGACATGATCTTGCCGCTATTGCCGGCGAGGGCGTTGTAGGCGCGGGCCAGCCGCGTGATGGAATCGAGTAAAATTACGACGTGCTCGCCCTGTTCGACCAGGCGGCGGGCCTTTTCGATCACCATCTCGGCGCAATGCACGTGGCTCTCGGGCGTCTCGTCGAACGTGGAGCTGACGACCTCGCCCTTGCAATGGCGCTTGAAGTCGGTGACTTCCTCGGGGCGTTCGTCCACCAGCAGGATGATCAGCTTGGCCTCAGGCGAGTTGGCCGCGATGGAGTTCGCCATGTTCTGCATCAGAATGGTCTTGCCCGTGCGCGGCGGGGCGACAATCAGCCCGCGCTGGCCGAAGCCGACCGGGGTGACAATATCCACCATGCGCATCGAGACATCCTTGGCGCCCTCCTGCTCGAGCATGATGCGCTTGAGCGGATAATACGGCGTCAATTCCTCGAATGGCGGCACCTTGGAGATCTCGGCGACCTTGCCGCCCATCACCAACCGGATGGCGACCACGGTTGGACAGCGATCGTTGGCCTGGGGCGCCTGCAGCTGCACTTCGACGGCGTGGCCGCGCTTGAGCCCGTGCTGCCGCACGAAAATTTCCGGCAGATAGGCGTCTTCCGGATAAAGCCGGTAGTTCACGTCCTCATGCACGATGAAACTGCCGCGATCGTTCATGTCGATGTAGCCGCGGTCGTAGAGGGGAAGTTTCTTCTCCGTGGTCGCGAGAAAGATTTGGGTGATGAGTTGGCGACGGTTTGGCGCGCCCTCGAACTTCACTTCCATCTTCCGGGCAAAGGCCGTCAGCTCAGCCAGATTCAGGGCGTAGAGTTCATTCAACCAGATGGGCTCGGCCTTGGTGCTGGAAATCTCTCCGGCCAGTTTCGCAATCTCCTCCAGGTTCTGGAAGCGCGCCGGGTCCGGCAGATCGCCATAATGCACCACTTCCTTGGGGGGGAGCGGTTGCGGCGGATGTTTGGGGGCGCTCTGAAAATTCGGATTGGCCCACTTGCCGCCTCCACCGCCACCGCGAAAATGTTTGCCGCCCCGACCGCGGCGGCCGAATTTGCCGCCCCCGCCGTGCGGCTGAAACTGACCGCCCCCGCCGTTGCCTTCCTCATAATTTTCCTCTGCACCCTGCGGTGGTTGGTCGGCCCCTCCCCCTTGAGCGGCCGGTGCGGCGGGTGCTTCCGCTGGCTGGAGGGGGGCGGACGCCGCCGGTGTGGCCACGGGGACCGGCTCGGGGGCGGGGGTCGCTTTGGGCGCGGGGGCGGCCTTGGGCGCACGAGCCTCGCCCTCATCGGTATCGATTTTCACGATCTTTTTGGTCGTGCGATAGAGTCGCGAGCGCGTCGGGCGCTTGGTTTTAGCCGACTCACTGCTGGGAGCGTCGGATTTGCTAGAGGTTTCCTCGTCGGATTTAGGGGGGACTTCCATGAATGCGGCCTGCGGGCCGGGCGGGTTGTATATTCAAGAGACGATCGGCCAGCGTCTTGACCTGTTCATTCAAAAAGTCGGCAGTGCCGTCATTAAGGAGAACATAATCTGCCAGCTCGCATTTTCGGGCCAGTGGCAGTTGTTGAGCCAAGCGCTGGCGGGCGAGTTCCGGGGGGATACCCCTCTGCTCCAGCCGCCTCAATTGCAAATCAGAGCTTGTGGTCACACAGATGGTGAAATCAAACCAATTCTCTAGTGCCTTCTCAAAGAGCAGCGGCACCTCCACAATGAAGGTCGTGCCTTGGCTCCGGGCGAACAACTCGCGCCAGCGGGCCAGTAGCCGGGGATGGAGCAGGTCTTCGAGCCAAGCCAGGGCGACCGGGTCGCGAAATACCACGTCGGCCAGGCGAGCGCGATGAACCGTTCCCTCGTCCGTAAACACGGCGGGACCCAGCCGGTCCCGGATGGCCTGCGCAACCACCGGATCGGTCAGCAATTCATCTCGGACGACCTGGTCAGCATCGAGCCGGCGGTATCCGCGGTCGGCAAACATGGCCGCCGCCGTCGATTTGCCGCACCCCATGCCGCCTGTTAGGCCGACGATCAAGTTGGTGGTGCTAACCATTCGTGTCGGCCGTAGACAATGGGCTTGCTGAAAAGGGGGCAATCCCTATCTCATACAGGCGAATGGTACCGCCCTCCACCATCGACACGAAGAGTCCCACGCTCGTGGCCCATATGGCGAAGATGGCCTTTGCGGAGATTGGGGCCCAAGCGAGTGCCCCGCTGATTGATCGGTTGTTTTCGGATGTGACCGACATGTTTGCAGGCCGTTACCCGGGCTATCAGGCGATCGACATGTTTTATCATAACTATGAGCACACCCTGCAGGCGACCGTTTGCCTGGTCCACCTTTTGCAGGGTCAAAGCCGAAGCCTCGACCAGCCCGTGCTGTCGATTCGTGACTGGGAACTGGCCCTGATGGCCGTGTTGCTGCACGACTCCGGCTATTTGAAGGAAACGAGCGATCGGGTCGGCTCCGGGGCAAAGCACACCTTCATACATGAGCGCCGGAGCTGCGAGTTTGCGCGCCAATACCTGCCCCGCATGGGCGTGACGGCGACCGAGATTGAGGATATTTGCGCCGCCATCATTTGCACGGGTCCGCAAAGTAAGATCAGTCAGATCACCTTTCACCGCGAGGAAGCCCGGCTCTTCGCCTTTCTGCTGGTGACGGCCGATTTTCTCGCCCAGATGAGTGCGGCTGACTACCTCACCAAGCTGCCGCTCCTTTTCCGGGAATTCCAGGAGGCGTATGATTTCGAGGGCATACCGCCGGAGAAGCGCCTCTACCGCGAGCTGCCGGAGATGCTCGCAAATACGCCGGGGTTCTGGGAAAATATTGTTCGCCCCATGCTCGACTTCGAGGCGGGCGGAGTGTATCGCTATCTTACGACAGTGGGCCAACCCAATCCATATCTGCAGGCGGTCGAGGACAATATTTCGGAAGTGCGGCGGCTTTCGCAGGTGGGTGCGGGGCGTAAATAATTCCTGCCCATCCACGTCCATGTTAGCGACCATCTGCTCAGCAGCTTTGCTGGGCATTGACGCCGTTCCGGTCCAGGTTGAAGTCAACACCGGCGAAAGCGGCATCCCCACCCTCATTCTCGTCGGCCTGCCCGATGCCGCCGTCAAGGAATCAGAGGACCGCGTGTTCTCCGCCCTCAGTAACTCCGGCCTCCGGATGCCGCGCACGCGCACCACGATCAACCTCGCCCCGGGCGACCTGCGCAAGGAGGGCGCGATCTACGACCTGCCGATCGCGCTCGGCATCCTCGTGGCCACCGGTCAACTCGCCTGCGAAAATCTATCTGCCTATCTGATTGCCGGCGAACTCAGTCTCTCCGGTGCGACCCGGCCCATCAAGGGTGGCCTGGCGATGGCAGTCCTCGCCCGCGAATCCGGCAAGCGAGCTATCCTGCTCCCGCCTGTCGCGGCCCAAGAAGCCGCGTTGGTCCAAGGCCTCCTCGTCTACGAAATCACTTCGCTCGATCAGGCCAACCGCTTTCTCAGCGGCCAAATTAAACTGACTCCGCTCACCGCCCCGCAGACGGCAGCCCGCCCCGTCGGGGGCAGCGAGCACGAACCTGATTTTGCCGAGATCAAGGGACAGCACGCCGTGCGCCGCGCCGTCGAGGTCGCCGTCGCCGGGGGCCACAATCTCATCATGATCGGCCCGCCCGGCTCCGGAAAATCCATGATCGCGAAGCGCATTCCCGGCATCATGCCGGAGCCGACGCTCGACGAATATCTCGACATTCTCCGCATCCACTCCGCCGCCGGCCAGACGATCCAGGGCCGGATTCCTTTCCTGCATCGCCCCGCCCGCGCCCCGCACCACACCATCTCCGACGTCGGCCTGCTCGGCGGCGGCGCGATCCCCGGTCCCGGCGAAATCTCCCTCGCCCACCACGGCGTGCTCTTCCTGGACGAGCTGCCCGAGTTCAAACGCTCCGCGCTCGAGGTGCTCCGCCAGCCGCTCGAGGACGGGCACGTCACGATTTCGCGCAGCGCCGGCAAGATCACCCTGCCCTGTCATTTCCTGCTCGTCGCCGCGATGAACCCCTGTCCGTGCGGTTACTTGGGCGATCACAAGCACGAGTGCCGCTGCTCACCCTCGCAGATCCAGCGTTACCGCGCCCGGATCAGCGGGCCACTGCTCGACCGCATCGATCTGCACATCGAGGCACCCGCCCTTTCCATTGCCGAGCTGCGCAATGACCAGGCCGGGGAAAACTCCGCGGCCATCCGCGCGCGAATCGAATGCGCCCGCCTGCGGCAGCGCACGCGATTTCAGGGCAGCCCGGCCATGGCCAACGCCCGCATGAGCACGCCGCAGTTGAAAAAATTCTGCACCCTTGAACCCAAACTCGGCGACCTGCTCCAGCAGGCCATGGAACAGCTCTCCCTATCGGCCCGCGCTTACGATCGCATCCTCAAGGTCGCGCGCACGATCGCCGACCTCGCCGCCGCAGAGCGCATCGCGTCCCCGCACCTGCTGGAAGCGATCCAATACCGCAGCCTCGACCGGAATGTGTTTTATTAATACCAGCGTCCCCTGATATCTGGACTTTGGTCAGGGCGAGTCGTCTCGACGAGCCGTCGTTGGGCTACGGCTAGCCCGGATATTTCACACTCTGCTCGCAACCGAAACCACACCCTGGGCCAAATCTTTTTCCGCAGTCGCGGCTGCTCGGGATATCCGGGCTAGCGGACGCGGGATCCACCCGTCTGCTGGGTCCATGGTTTGTCCGGGCCGCCGATCTCGGTCACCCCGCCGGCCGCGTGCTCGCCGGTACCGGTGCCAAGGATGAGCTCGAAATGCAGCAGCGCCGGATCCGTATTGTACAGCGGACCGCGGCCCGCCGCGGGATATATCCAGACGTGGAAATTACCCGAACCACCGGAGATCGCCCAAACAATCCTCAGCTGAACCTTCACATCATTCAGATCGGCAGATCCCAACCAATAAATGCTTGTGCCGGCCGCCGTCGATTGGAGCGGCAGCGAGCCGGCAGCAATGGTCTTGCCGGAGAGTTGCGCAGTGAAGTGGGCCGTGAGACCAGTGGCACTGTTCGATGCCAAGATCGAACTCGGTCCGAAACCGGGATCGCTGCTCGATATAGTCCCAAGAATTTCGACCTTGGAAACGCCCAAATTGCCTGCAGCGGCGCCCGGAGCAGTGAGATCGGTGTAATCGACCCAAGCCCGTTCACCACCGAAGCTCAACGCCGTGCCGAAGGTTGCTGAAGTGGAGGCCGTTGATCCTGCGTAAAGCGGGTCACTCAGTGCGACTACCGAACCATCGGGCAAGGTCACAGGCTGCCCGAAATTAGCCACGACTTGATAAGCGCCCGGCATAATCCCGGCAATGGCCAGACGGACCCGGCCGGCACCGTCCGTGATCTCGGCCAGCGCGGTCTTGGTCGAGCCATTGTCCAAGACAAACAGGACGGTGCGCTCCTTGAGCGGGGTGCCATCGTTGGCGTGCAGACTGACGACGATCTGCGCGGTACCTGCCACGAAGGCGGTGGAATCAAACGTCAGTTGCGTGGGCAGCTTCGTGACCGTAAAGGGCCGGGAATCGGTGCCATTTTTGTAAGCAACCTCGCCGGCGAAGTTGGCCTCGAGCGTGTAGGCATCGGGGCGGGTGCCGAGCACAAGCGTGGCGGCAGCAATTCCGCTCGCATCCGTCAGGGCTGATTCGGACACTGGTCCAAGCTGGAACTGAATCAACTTCCCGACCAGCGGCTGGTCAGACCCATCGGTTAACTTGGCTTGGAGCGGAAGTGATGAGCGATACTCACCTGCGCTTGGAACCAGTCCGACCAGGGACAACTTCGTGGTCGCGCCCACGACACCACCGATGCCATCCAGCGTTGAGTTGCCGGGCTTGAAGTAGCGCCCAAAGTTGGTGCTTTGCGCCACGCCGCCCAAGCCATTCACCGCTTGAACCATGTAGCGAATCTGGCCCGCATTCGCCCCAAGGAGCGGCAGCGATCCCGTCCACGTACCGAGGCCGGTGGCACCCGCCGGTGCTCGGAGGGTGAGCGATTGCCACCTTCCATAGAAAGGCGAGCCGGGCAAACCGGTGTAGGTCACCCAGACTTCCTGCACACCCACGCTGACAGTCGCCGCAACGTCGACCGAGAACGTGACCGCGGAAGCGTCCACCGTGCTGGCAACCGCGTTGATCGCGGGCGGGTTGGAAAGTGCGGCCGGGGTGGTTGCGGGGCAGTAGAAAATGGTGAACTGCATCTGATCGAAGCCGCGCAGGGTTCCCGTCGGGGAGACCGGTCCATCCGAGATAAACTGCGTGGGAAACACATTAAGCCGGGAAATGCCGCTGGTGCCGTAGAGTTCGCCAGTCTGATTCAGATTCCACGGCCGGATCGGATAAAACACCTCGGTTGAGAACAAACCGTGAACGCCGCGGGTCTCCGTCGCCGGTGCGCCCGTGAAGGGCAGGAAGCCGGCCAGATCATGATATAGTCCGCCGCGGAAACCGATGCCGCGGACAAAACCGTCGCCGGGCCGGCTGACGTTAAACGATTCGAGCGGCCGGATCGGCTCACCCGGAGTGGTCACCAAGCCATCGGACCCCACAAAGTAGGAAGCCGTCACGGTATTGATGGAACCGACGACCGTGAGCGCTTGGTCAACCCGCGAGAGCACTGGGCTGAACGAAAGCTCTCCGGTCTTCAGGCTTAGAGGTAATCCCGGTCCAGTGTTGACCGGTGTCACGCCCGCCACGTCACCCGCCGGCGTCGGTTGACTGAGACGTGCGCCGGGCAGGTTGAATTTCACCATCGGCAAACCGTAGAGTGTGAGCTCCAGCAGGGTCTTTTCGTGGATGCCGCGCATGATTGCCGTGTCCGCGAGATAACGACGCTTGGCCTGCACCAAAGCCTGGCCGATCGACACGGGACCCGATCCCGTGCGAAGGGCTTGGGCTAGATTCAGCAGCAATCGCTCGGTGTATTCAATGAAGTCGGTATCGCCGTATTGATAGCCGCTGCCCCCGATCAGGATCGCCTTTTTCCGGGCAAAAGCCTGCGCCCAGTCGGGTTGCTCGGTTACCAGTGAAATCGCATCATTATCCACGGTGCTGTATCCGGAGTGACAGCCAGAGCTCATGACCAGCGAATACGCCAGATTAAGCGTGGAGTCCGCCACTTCGGCGGCCCGAATGCGCGTCGTGAAATCAGCGGCGAGCGCCCGGCCCGTGCTAAAATGTCCGGCGAGGTAGGAGAGGTCGTGACGCGAGCCCAGAAAGGCGGTCCGGAATTGGTTCGCCGTCCAACCGAGAGCAGGAGCCAGACCAATGGGCGAAATCAAGGAATCCACCGTGCCGCCTGCGCCCAGGCCGGCGGTAAAGTCGGATTTGATTGCTTCGGCCGAATCTGCCAGAAAATCGTAGCCCGCGACAAAGGCGGATTTCGGGGTAGGCACCACGCCATTGGTTGCGGCGCCATTAAACAGCAGGGCGTAGGTGTCGAGGTACGCCTTCACTTCGGCCGCATTTTCGACAACCCGACCAACGGGAATGTCCGGCAGATCATAGGGTCCGGTGCTCAGCACGAGTTGGCTGGATGAGCCGTAGCGGTCCTGCGACAACACTTGGGCGTAGCGCAGGCTCGACTGCGATTGCGTCCCATCCTTGACGGGCGGAAAATAGTTGGCCTCGCTCGCCAGCAGCGCCTTGTCGTCGCTACGGAAGAAAGGGATCCCCGCGTCATTGCCCACGAGGGTGACGTCAGCAATCGAGGGAGCCGCCTTGCGGTACAGCTGGATCAGGTTACGGATGGTCTCCGCCACCAAGTTCTTCGCCAAGGGCAGATCGGGATTCGAGTCCGCCTGCGCATTCAATTTGACGATTTGCGCATCGCCCGCGACATCGACCACGACGCCATTCGCCGCAGTGGCAAAACTTGCCAGCGAAGCGGCCAGGGCGGTGTTTTCATTCGCGGTGCCAACAATCCGGGCCGAATCCCACACGATCAGGCTCGTGGGTGAACCGCTGAAGGCGGGCGCACCTGTGGCCGGGGTGGTGTTCAAGTCGGTCACCCCACTGCCCAGGTTTTGCAGGATAGCCACCGTCAAGGTGAATGGCTCATCGGGCGAATACACCGCGTTCTGGCCGCGGACGCGGACGTAAAATTCACCGCTCTGCGAATAGGTGTGAAGACGGATACCTTCACTGGCGTTTCCCGGTGAATCTGAGAACGCGATCATGCCGCGCTGCTGGGCCGAGGCATAGGCCTCCGGGGAATAGGCCTCGGGCGAATACGCTTCCGGCGAATAGGCCTCGGGCGAATACGCCTCCGGCGAATACGCTTCCGGTGAATACGCTTCCGGTGAATACACCACCGGCGAGTACGCCTCGGGCGAATACGCCTCCGGTGAATACGCTTCCGGAGAATACGCCTCGGGCGAGTACGCCTCGGGCGAATACGCCTCCGGTGAGTACGCTTCCGGTGAGTATGCTTCCGGTGCGAATTCCACCCCAAGCAGCGCCAGTTTCTTGTCGGCATCCGAAGCGGACGGCCCGGTCAGTCCGAGTAGCTGATCGTAGACTCGTTTGATATCGCTATAGACCACGACATCAAAATTGGCGGGCTGATTGGTTAGCGAGACATCAATCCGACTCCCCGGTTTGCCGGGAAATTTGTACCAGCGCGATTCGCCTGGTCGGGCAATCATCTGCCGGACGGTATGGGTCAGCTTACCGCCGGACAAAACCAGCTTCGGATCTAAATCAATCGCGAGCGGCCATGCCACGTTGTTCAGGCTGACACCAAAGGGATCAGTGACTGTTACCGTGAAGGAGCCCGTCGCGGTGTTGCCGGCGGCATCCTTAGCGGTAACGTTAACCGTGGTTGTCCCCAGAGCGAAAACACTGCCCGAAAGCGGCGAGGTCATGACCACCGGTGCGCTCACCGCATCGGTGGCAGTCGGCGTAAAGGTGACCGTGGCGCCACCCGCACTCTTGGCCAGGGCGGTCAGGTTGGCGGGCAGGGTGAGTACCGGCGGCGTGGTGTCACGTACCGTGACCGTGAAGCGGCGCGTGGCGCTGTTGCCCGCGCCATCAATGGCCGAGGCAATGACGACGGTCGGGCCGAGGGCGAATGTGCTGCCGGATACCGGACTGAATGTGACGGGAACGGATCCGCTCACCGTGTCCGAGGCATTGCCCGCAAAGGCGACTAACGCTCCGGTTGGACCGGTTGCCTCGGCCACAATGTCAGCGAGTGGCGCAATGACGGGCGCAATGGTATCACGCACAGTGACGGCAAAGAAGCCGGACGCGATGTTGCCGGAGGCATCCTGAGCTGTGGCCGTAACCAGTGTCGTTCTCACGGCAAAAGCACTGCCCGACGTTGGTCTGAATGTGACGGGAACGGGACCGCTGACCATATCGGTGGCGCTGGCAGTAAAGTTAGCCACTGCCCCGTCCCTGCTTGTTGCCTCAAGGGTCTGGTCCGCTGGCAAGGTCAGCACAGGGGGGGTGGTATCAACGACCTTGACCGTAGTGGAACTCGTCAGAGTCAACTGACCAGTCTTCACCCCCACGGTTACCGGGGTCGATCCGAGCGGAAACGAACCCACGTACGTGAGAGCTTGCGGTTGCCCATCGCCGGGAACCGTGATGGTGGTGGGAATGCCGGTCACGCCCCCGACGGACCAAGTTACCGTAACAGCTCCACCTTGCGGCAGGGCCAGGGTGGCGGTGAGCGTCACGGGAGTGGATGCACCCGTTGCTTCGATGACGATTGATGCAGGAAGTGAAAGCGTGGCGGAAAACTCATAGGCCCCGACGTCCACCCGTCCATTGGGCGCCGGCCAGATGCGGGGGAACTCACGCTGGTCGGTCGGCGGGCGCGTCAGCGTCGAAGCTTCCGAAAAATTCGGGTCACCGCGATTCAGTGCCGGACTGGTCGCGCCGAATGCGTAGGTTTGGGTCCGGCCGCCGTTGTAGCTGAGCGGGCCAAGCTGGGGATCGATGCCGACTTGATCGTGCGGTCCGTACGGCGAGAGAGTCGTGCCGGGTTTGACCACGATGTTGTAATCGCGAGAGTTGATCTTGCCGCTCCTGCGCGTCGCGAAATCGTGGAGAGTGGAACCCTCCTTGTCGTTTTGCAGTACATTACGGGCAAAGATGGATCCGCCAACATTTGCAACCGCACCCGAGCCTTCCACGAACAGTCCGCCGGCCAGTTCGTGGGACTGGTTGTCGACGACCGTGTCCGACGTGATGGACGCCGAGACGGTCTTGCCGCCAGCGAAAAATGCCACGCCGCCGCCGGTTTCGCCCCGATTGCCGGAGATCGTTGAATTTTCGATCAGGAGATTGGCGGCGCTGGAATAGACGCCCCCGCCGTATTCGCCGGCCGTGTTGCCATCGATCTGACTGCGGATCACCTGGCACTTCCCAAAGCTGGCGATGCCGCCACCGTTGTCCGCGCGGTTGGCCGTCACCCGGCACTGGTCGAGCGTCAAATTTCCCAGATTAAGGATTGCCCCACCATGATATTCTCCCGTCGCGCTATTTTGCGCGAAATCGCACTCCACAAACGTGGCGGTGGCTCCGGCATCAACCAGGACCGCGCCGCCCCCCTTGTCCGCTCCGCCTTGAAACGCGACCCCCGCTATCACGACCGTCGCCGGGGATTTGATCTGCATGATCCGGCCGGATCCAACGGGATTCATCTGGAGTTGGATCCAGGGCTTGGGCCCGGTCGCTCCAAACGCTTCTCTGGGTACAATGATCGTCAGATTTTTCTGCACGATGAGCGTGGCCGCTAGCTTGATCGTCTTGGGCGACAGGTCACTGAACATGCTGGTGGCGAATTCAATCGTGTCGCCATTACTCGCCGCACTAATGGCCTGGCGGAGCGTAGTTTGGCCCGACACCGGCACATCTGTCCATGCATCAACCCACACAGTGCCAGCGGCTATAACGGGATTTATTAGCGCGCTGAGGCCGATGACCAAACCAGCAACGAGCGCTACCTTGTAAAATGCTGTGTGGGGCATATGACCGACGAAAACTGGTCTCGAATCATTATGCAACTCAGTTTCAGTAATTTGTCGTACCGCTCCCCTTTGTAAAATTTTCCATGAAGCATTCTGACCCCACCATCTGAATCAGATCCGATCAGCTGGCGCGATTGGCGACCATCGTAATCAGGTTTACCGTTAGAAGTGATAATTGGGACCAAATTGGCAGGGCGATTCCTCCGGATGAGCCGCTCGGCAGCACCGTACATCTGAAGAATGTCAAACCAACGCACGGCAGATCATCAATCCCTGGATTGGATTTTCGTTGATTGACTGACCCCCAACGAGTCCTATCGGCGCTAAGCCGCAAGGTGTTGCATGTCCGAGAATACAATCATCGAGCGGTTGCTCGCCTATATACCGCCTGACCGGGCGGCCGCAATTCTTTGCGACTCGCCCCTGCCAGGAATCGACACTGGAGCTGTATTGTTTTCCGACATCTCCGGTTTCACGCCGCTGACCGAGGCCGTGATCGCCCGCTATGGTCCGCGCCAAGGCGGGGAGGAATTCACCGATCGCCTCAACGCGGTCTACGATGCGTTGATCACCGAGGTGGTGCGCTTCGGCGGCAGTATCATTGGATTCGCCGGAGACGCGATGGTCGTTTGGTTTGAGGGCGATGACGGCTCCCGGGCCGTGACGACCGCACTCAACATGCAGCGGGCCATGGGGCAATTCGCCAGCATCGCCCTGCCGGGGGGGGAGACGGTTTCCCTCGGCATGAAAGTGGCGGTTTCCTCCGGTGCGGTGCGCCGCTTTCAGGTGGGTGATAGCAGCATCCAGTGTTTCGACGTCATCGCCGGAGACGTCATGGAACGCGTCTCCGCCTGTGAAGGCATGGCCACCCGCGGCGAAATCGCCGTCGATGCCGAAACGGTTCGTAAACTCGGAGCCCGGCTGAAGATCCAGGAAAGACGCCAACTACCAGCGGGCCAACGCCAGGACGAGATCGCCATCATCTCCGCCCTGCAGGATGAACTGCCACCCCTGTCACGCCCGCCGCCCGCGCTGCCCGCCGATGCCGCGCAGCGCTTGCGCCCCTGGCTGTTGCCCGAAGTCGGCCGGCGCATCGCCTCCGGCCAGGATGTGTTCCTCACCGAACTGCGGCCCGCCACCGCCTTGTTCACCCGGTTCATGGGGATCGATTTTGAGCGTGATGCCGCCGCTCCCGCCAAACTGGACACCTACGTGCGTTGGTTGCAACGCATCATCGCCCGGTTGGAGGGCGTCTTGGTCCAGCTCACCATTGGCGAGAAAGGCAGCTACTTTTATGCCGCCTGGGGTGCGCCGATCGCGCACGAGGATGACAACATGCGCGCCTGCACGGCTGCGCTGGAAATCGCCCATCCCCCCGCCGAAATCGCCGAATTCATCGTTACCACGCAGGTGGGCGTCACGTGCGGGACCATGCGGACCGGCGCCTACGGCAACCGCCAGCGACGCACGTACGGCGTGCTCGGTGACGACACCAACCTGGCCGCGCGACTGATGGCCAAGGCGGGACCAAATGAGATTCTGGTCAGCTCCCGCGCCGCCCGACGCGAGACTGACATGTTCGATTTCCTCGCGCTCCCCAGCGTGACGGTAAAAGGCAAGAAGGAGCCGGTGCCCGTATTTCGTCTGCTGGGTCGCAAGCAATCGGGGATCCTCCGCCGGACACATACCGCCCCGATGATCGGGCGGCAGCGCGAACGCACGGCGGCGGTGGAACGACTGCGGCTGGCCCAGAAGCGCCGCGGGCAGGTGATCGCAATTTCGGCGGAGGCCGGCATGGGCAAGACACGCCTGCTGGCTGAATTGATCAATGAGGCCGCGGCGTTTGGCTTCACGGCGTTTGCGGGCGACTGCCCGGCGTTGGGCCGCGAAGCCAGCTACGCTGTGTGGATTCCGATCTGGCGTTCGTTTTTCCGGATCCCCGCCGACGCCGACGCCGCGACCACGCTGACCATCGTCGAACAGCACCTCAGCACCTATGACCCCGGCCTGCGGGCCCGGGCCCCGCTCCTCGGTCCGTTGCTGAATGTCGATTTGCCGGACAATGACCTCACCCGCACGCTTGAACCGAAGGTGCGGCGCTCCTCCTTGGAAGGCCTGGTGGTGGAGTGCCTGCGACACCAGACACGCACCGGACCACTCCTGTTTGCGCTCGAGGATTGCAACTGGATTGATGAGGCCTCGCGGAATCTGCTCGGAGCAATCGTCCAGGCGGTCGCGCGGTTTTCTTGTGCCTTGGTGCTGACGCATCGCCCGACCAAACCCGGGGAGATTTTCAGCACGCGGGATAACGCGCTGGGCCACCTCACCACCATTGAACTCGGAGATTTGCCTCCCAGCGAAGCCCGCCAACTCGTCGAAATCAGACTCGCCGATGCATTCGGCGCAGGCGCGGCACCGGAGTGGTTGATTGATCTGATCACGACCCGGGCCGGGGGCAATCCGTTCTTCATTGAGGAAGTGGCGAGCCTGCTGAAAAGCAATGCCGCCGACCTGACCGATGCCCGTGCCATGGAGGCAATCGAGCTGCCCGAAAGCCTGCATAGCCTGGCACTCAGCCGCATCGACCAGCTGACCGAAGACACGCAGACCACCCTCAAGGTCGCGAGTGTCATCGGTCGTCTTTTCAGCACCTCCATGCTGTTCGGCGTCCACCCGCTCAAGCGGGTTGGCGCGGGCCTGCCCGCGCAACTCGCGGAAATGCACCGGCGCGATATCGCGCTGCCGGAGATGTTTGAAGGCGAGGCCGCGCACTTGTTCAAGCATATCATGCTGCAGGAAGTCGCTTATCAGAGCCTGCCGTTCGGTTTTCGGGCGACCATTCACGAAGCCATCGGCGGCTACCTGGAGCGGATCGCCGGCGACAATGTGCGTCCGTGGATCGATCGGCTCGCCTTTCACTACGGCCGGAGTAATCACGATGACAAGAAACGCCGCTATCTCGTGGCCGCGGGCGAGGCGGCCCGCGCCTCCTACTCCCTCGAGTCAGCCATCAGTTACTATCAACGCGCCCTGGAGCTGCTCACGGGGGCCGAGCGCGTCGACGTGCTGGCGAATTTGGGCGATGTGCTCGAACTGGCCGGCCGGTGGAACGAGGCTTTTGACCGTTACCGCGAGGCGCGCGAAGAGTCGGCAAAAATCAACAGGCGGGCGCAGCAGGCGGCCATGGCCGGCGCCATCGGCGATCTGCATCGCAAACGCGGCGAATTCGCCGACGCCGAATCATGGATCAAGCGCGCCCGCCAGGAAAATGCCGAACTGGGCAACGCCCCGGGCGTCGCGACGATGCTGCACCTCGAAGGCACCCTGTGTGCGCAGACCGGTAATTTTCCCCGGGCCGCCGAACTCTACCAGCAAGCCCTGGCGCTGCGCGAACAACTGGGCGATGAAGCCGGCGCCGCCAAAACCATCAACAATCTGGGGATTGTCGCCCGTGCGCAGGGTGACATCGACACTGCGCTCGGCTGCTACCAGCGCAGTCTGGCGATCCGCCGCCGCCTGAATGACCGGCGCGAAATCGCGAATTCGCTCAACAATCTCGGGTTCATTCACCGTTTTCGCAAAGAATACGACCGCGCCCAGGAGTTGCTGGCGGAAAGCGTGCTCCTGAACCGCGCGGTGGGCGACCGGTGGTCGACCGCCAACGCCCTGACCAGTCTCGCCGAACTGGCCCTGGACACTGGCGACGTGGGCGTGGCGCAGCGGTGCCTGCAAGAGAGCATCACCATCAACCGCGAACTCGGCGACCAGCGCGCGCTGGCTTTCCTGCTGGAAGGCTTTGGCCGGCTGGGTCGGCTAAGAAATGACCTGGCGGCCGCGTTGCTGTACTTCACCGCGGCGGATGCCTTGCGCGCGGTCATCGGCGCGCCGCTCGAGCCAGCGGATGCCAAAACCCTGGCAACCTTGGTCGAGCAGACTCGCCATCAGGTCGAGCCTGGCGTGCGGGAGC